>CAZTPM010000105.1:0-1529 GCA_964615065.1 Candidatus Woesearchaeota archaeon | reverse complement strand
AACTCCCACTAACATGTGTAGCCAAATCATCTTTAATACTTCCAGCTGGAGTAACGTCTAAAGTAGCAGCACTACCATAAACAATTGCAACGTCAGCAACTCCTCCAGAAACAAATGGTTGTGGATAAGTAGCAGCAGCAGCAACACCCATAGTCATACCTGTCAATAGTAAACTAACTCCGATTGCCGAAATTTTTTTAAAATTAAATTTCATCTCTATATTTTTAACCTCCTTTCAATTGTATAAAACATATTGTCTATGACAACGCTCTCTTAAAAATTGCCATAGGGTTAACAATTTCTAAGTTGAGTATGATTTAATTCCCCATGTAGACCTATTCAGGTTACAATATGTCCAAGTGATTTTGTTTAAAAAGCTTGCTGTCAAAAATTCTAATTTTTTTCAGAAAACACCTTTTATTGATGGTTTTATTTATAAACGCTTTGATGTCACTAAAATATTAATACAATTTATCTTTTTGCACATCAAAAATAAGCATTAAAGAAGATCGCAATGTTTTTCCCACTTTTAATATATTCTTGCGAACCGCCCTGATAATTATTTGTGGAATTTCCTTTTTCAATAAATAAAATTTCTTCTTCGTTTGGAGTTTCTTGATTTGAAATAATTCTTAAATCATAACCTTGAATTAAACTTCCTTCCTCTACAATCCAACTCTTTTCTAAAATGTTTTTTGAAGTTTCTTCTAAAATATCACATGCGTTTTCTCCATTTAAACAAGTTTCTTTTTTAATGCATTCTGCAATAAGGTCCTGTACTGAAAGATATTCTGGTTCCCTTATTGAACATGTTGTTGTATATTGCAAATACGCCTGAACAAAACTATTTGCTTTGTAGCTATCTTGGCCTTTGTTCGGGCTTTTTAATGAAATGCTCAAAAATATTAAAAGAATCACAGCTACAATTATAATTATTAGCACAAATCCTACTATTTCTTCTTGTCCTTTTTTATTTCTCATTTGCTTTCATATGCCACCATAATTAAGGCAAGCTCGCATTTATTATAAGTTTGACTATCTGCTGACTCTTTTCTGCATAAAGAAATAAAGTTTGGAATATAGTTGCCTGTTGTTTCTTCTGCCCCAATTAAAATCCTATTGCAATCAGGGTAGTTTTCAAACGTGCAGATTTCGTCCCCTTCTGGATAAATTTTCCTTATTTCAATATTTGAAACACCCCAAAAATTAAAATATTTTGAAACATCTTTTTTCAAAGCCATAACCTTGTCAGAATCAACACAATCAACTTGGTTCCCAAAAGATTTCCCACACGAAAATTCAGGCGAGTTTGCTATTTTTGTTGCAAGCATCATTGCGTTTTCTTCTTCTAAACTTGTTGCAGATTCTTTTATTCCAGACAATCTAAAAGCCAAGACAAAAATACTAACCAATGCAAAAAATAAAACTATAGCTATTAACATAAACGCCATTTGTTGTATTTTTAATTGTGCTTTTTTCATTACATCCACGGCGAGGATACCCCAACTTTTAAGTTGAGTGAGGAATCG
>CAZTPM010000104.1:0-1532 GCA_964615065.1 Candidatus Woesearchaeota archaeon | reverse complement strand
TAACATTTTTTTAATTCCGATACCTCGCGCTTTAGCGCGGGGTTATTCATTTTATATTTTTTGGGTTTTTTATTTTTGTGTAATTTTTGTTGGTTTGAGTTGTTGAAAATCGGATTCCACACTTCGAGGAAGTTCTTTAAGACCTACTTGGTCAAACAAATTTGGGGTTTGTTTAAATGCAATTTCGCAGGAGGCATTTTGAAATTGCCATTCCGCACTTCGAGGAAGTTCTTCAAGACCTACTTGGTCAAAAGAAACCAGTGGGTTTCTTTTATTTACCATAACCGACATTGAACATATTCATTTTTAATTTGAAGATTTTTTGCATGTTCTGCAATTCTTTCTAAATCAGATGAAGAATCTACTCCTTCTGCTAAATCAATCAATCTACCCAAATCAGAACTTAATCTATCTTCGCAACCTTTGGTTAAAATAATGTTTTCTTTTTCTTTGTAAAGTTTAGCAAGTTGAGAAGTTCTTTGCATTAATCTTTGAACTTGGCATTCATAATTTTCTGCATCTGAAAAAATCCCAGCATACATCAGGGCATCGCCTTCAAAATAAACTTCTCCCCCATTCTTTTTAACATATTTTCTTTCATAATCCACATTGATTTCACATGAAGCACTTCCAAAGCAAACATTAACAGAACCTTCCAAACAATCTGGGAACACCCCCATGTTTAGGGCAGGATTACTTTTTTTTAATGTTGAGATTTCATCTTCAATTTCTTCGTCAGCATCTTTAAAGCAATAAAAATCAGAAGCAGATGTTAAGTAAATTAAATCTCCGGTTTTGAATGGCATTTCAAAAGGTTTTGAAAACAAGTAGAATTTTTTTCCTTCAATAGGATTTGTTGAGAAAATATATTTATTTGAAATCGAACTTCCGTCAGAAGTTTCAGACCATTTGTTCAAACTTTTTTGTGAAACCGAAATTGTTTGACTTCCAAACTGCATGTAGTTCTCGCATTTATTGTAAATCCGCGTTTCTCTTGGAAGATTCATGCTCGTAACAATTGCTGATTCATAACCTGTTTCCAAAGGACTTAGCAAAACTTCAATATTTTTTGCAGTTTCAACATCTAATTGATATTTATTACTGCTAATCATTTTTGTTGAAGCATAAATTGCAAGAAACAAAATAAAAGCTCCGACAATTATTGCAAAAAGCCAGGAGAACGAAATTTGTAAATATGCTTTTTTCATTTTAGTTTTGGATTACATCAACCAAGGTTTGCCCATATTCTTTTTTAAGTATTAAAGAAATTTTGTTGTTTTCAATTTCAAGGCAGAACAAGTTAGAACTTCCCAACATTTTTTCAATGTCAATATGTTCTATTGTTGTCCGCAATAAAGAAGCACCTTCATTATCTTTTATAACCAAATTTTCAAACTCGTCTTTGACAAAACAAACACTTTTAGTTTTTGAAGGCAAAGAATATTTAAACTCTTGCGAGCCCTGCGAACCCCGCCACATTTTGTCAACATCTGATTTTAAAGAATCTGCAAATTGGTTAATCTGAATATTTT
>CAZTPM010000103.1:0-1557 GCA_964615065.1 Candidatus Woesearchaeota archaeon | reverse complement strand
TTTTTAACCTAAATACCTGACTTTCCCAGGGCGGGGTTCAAATACAATTCCTTCTTCAATGAATTTTTGGATTTCTTGGTTTATAATTTCAGGAGAAATATCTCGCAAGTCCATTATTATTTTATCTACTTCAATTCCACCGTTTTCTTCTGCATTTTTTATTGCACCTAAAATCTTATCTTTTACAGCAATTATTTCTTGTTTTGGAAGGGGGTCTAAATTTTTGCTTCTTTCTTTTTCTATCTCAAGTTTTCTCACAAGCAAGTATTTTGGGTCAAGTTGTTTTATAATTTCAGGGGAAATATATGTTTCATTATTCCAGTTTCTCATGACACCTATCACTAAGATTGTTTGACCTTGAGTAAGGTCTTTTAGCTTTTCAATATCATCCCCAAATGATTTTAATTTTATTTGGCCTGAACCATCATCAAGAGTTACAAAAGAATATTGTTTTTCCCCTTGGCTGTCATATTTGTCAACTACATTTCCAATTAAATTGACTCTTGATATTTGTTTGCTTCCAAGTTCTAAAAATAAAAACTTATTTTCATCAAAAATTGGTTTGGCAATTAAAATATTCCCTATTCTTAATTTAAATGCAGTGTGTCTTTTGAATTTGTTTTGTTCTGGCATATTTGAAGAAATGAGGATGTGTTTTTAAAGATTTGTGAGATTTATATGATTTATTTTTAACAACAACATTTAATAATTATATTTGATAATTAAATTTATGGCATATGATATTGTTATAGGAAGAAACGAGCAGGATAAAAACTCTTTTAAAAATAAGGGGTTGGTTTTTCTTGGAAAAGGTTATGTGAAAATGGGGCAGTATACTTCTTTGAGCAATAGAATTTTAATGGATATTGTGCGAAGCCATGTGATTTTGGTTGCAGGAAAGAGAGGTTCGGGAAAATCATACACTTTAGGGGTTATTGCAGAGGAACTTTCAAATTTACCAAAAGAAACAAGTCAAAATATTGCTTCTTTAATTTTTGATACCATGGGAATTTATTGGACAATGAAATTCCAAAATGAAAAAGATAAAGAACTTTTGAAAGACTGGGGGCTTGAGTCAAAGAATCTTCCTGTGAAAGTTTTTGTTCCGTTTGGTCAATATAGGAAATATTTAGAAAAAGGCATCCCAATTGATGAAAAATTTGCATTAGATGTTACAGAATTAAATGCAGAGGATTGGATTTTAACTTTTGGGTTGGGTATGACTGAGCCCATTTCTGTTTTGATTGAAAGAACTTTAGCTAAGTTGAAAAAGCAAGGAGATTTTAATATTAAAGAGATTGTTTTAAATTTGGAAAAAGATGAAAAAACTTCAAAAGAAATTAAAAATGCTGCTGTTGTGTTATTTGAAGCAGCTGCAACATGGGGTGTTTTTGCAGACGGAACCCAAGAACCAACTCAAGTAAAAGATTTAATTACTGCAGGAACAACATCTGTTTTAGATTTAAGTTTTTACAATTCTGTTGGGGTTTTTAATGTTCGGGCACTTGTGATTAGTTTAATTTCAAAAAAGATTTTTAATCAAAGAATGGAATCTAG
>CAZTPM010000102.1:0-1608 GCA_964615065.1 Candidatus Woesearchaeota archaeon | reverse complement strand
CAAACAAAATAATTTCCTTCTGAATCACAACCCAATTTATCTATTCTAACATGCCATTGGTTTCCGTCAGGCAAAGTCATTCTGTCCTGAGTTTCCAAACCCAAAATTGTAATTTGCTCAAATGGTTTCATCCTGTCATAATAATCAGAAATAAATTTCTCGCCCATCTTTCTGTAATTTTCAGAATTTAATCCTTGGTCTTCTTTTACAATTAAAATATCATCAGAATAGTTTTTCTTCCACAAATCCCTGTAAAATTTAATTAAAACATTCAATGCAATTCTTTTTTTAAATTTTTTAAATTTATACAAATGCTCGAGGGATTCGTGAACAAGACTTCCCATAAATGATTCGATTGTAGTAGGAACTTCTGGTTTTATTTTATCAATATATCTTAATTTATAAGCATAAGGACAATTTTCAAAGGTAGAAACTCTTGAATGTGAATAAGTTGTCATAGGAATACATTTAATTATAGATATAAAAATTTAACTAAAGTTTTGAAAGTGTGCGACCAAGGGACATATGTCTGTTGGCTATACACTAAAGTTTTGAAAGACCCCTTTAGGCAAAGCATTGCTTTTTGATTCTTCAATAATTATATACAAGTCGTGGATTTTTGTTGTGTTTCCAAATTTTTCTCTTAATTCTAAAATAAATTCTCTTAACTCTTCTAAGTCTTTTATTATAAGTCCTATGTCAATATCCCAATTTTCATTTCCAAGATATTTGTAAAAATAAATAACTTTTTTATTTTCCCTTAGAAATTTTTTGAATGCTTCATCATTTAAATTTATTTCTTTTATTTGCAGATTATACCAAGAATAATTTAGTTTTCTTATATCAATTGAAATTGTGTAACTTAAAATTATATTTGAACTTTCAAGATTTTTTATTCTTGCTTTAATTGCGTTTGCAGTTAGATTTAATTTTGAGGATATTTTTTTATATTCTATTCTGGAATTTTCAGATAGCAAATCTAAGATTTTTAAATCAATTTTGTCTAATTTCCTTTTTTTAAATTTTGGGGTTGAATTTAGTTTTGTTTTTCCTAAAATTTTTTCTTGAAAGATTTCTTGTTCAACATTGTTGCTTAAAATTATAAAATTGTCTAAATTTTTTCCAAATTTGTTTTTTATTTCTTGTATTGTTTTTGAAAGTTGTTCTTTTGTTTGGGAAAGAATATCAAATACAAAATTCCATTTTCCGATTATTGGTCCAACATAACTTATAAGTTTATGGTTAACCAAATAATTTAAAAATTCTTTTTCTTTTTCTTTTGAAATTCCTTTTAATTGAATAAAACACCCTGCTTTTGAAAATCCTAAAGATTCTGGATTGATTATTGTATAAAATTGTTTTATTATTTTTTGTTTTGTAAGATTTTTTAATCTATAATTTGTAACTTCACGACTAAGCCCGACTTTTTTTGCAAGTTGGTTTATTGGAATTCTTGAATTTGAAATTAATTCAAGTAAAATTCGTTCATCTTTTTTATCCATATTTACTATATTGAACTATTCTTTTATATATTTTGCTATATTGTAAAAAATATAGAAAAAGGTTTTATATATGTGAATATTGTGCTTATTTTATAATTAGGAGAAA
>CAZTPM010000101.1:0-1617 GCA_964615065.1 Candidatus Woesearchaeota archaeon | reverse complement strand
AATTTAAATGATTTAATTATAAGAACACAACTGAAAAAACCAATTTCAGAATATAAATCAATTTCTCCTCATGTTGTTGCAGCCCAAAAAATGAAAGAACAAGAAATTCCAATTGAAATGGGAAGTTTAATTGAATATTATATTGCAGAAACAACTGAAAAGAAAAAACTTGTGAGGGAAAAAGTAAAACTTCCTTCTGAAAAAGGAAAGTATGATATTGAATATTATTTAGACAGGCAAATTCTTCCTGCTGTTGAGAATATTTTTCAAGTTTTTGGAGTAAATGTTAAAGAAATTATAGAAGGTAAACGGCAGATGAAATTGGGGGAGTTTTAGAAATTATAATTTAATTAAATATGTTTTAGCCAATTTCTAATTTGGTGAATTATCTCTCTTTCTTTTAGTTTAAAAGTCATTCTTCCAAAATTTAATAAACCCTTTTCTTATTTTAATTTAATGGCATTAAAAAAACCACCAGAACTAAAACCTGCTTTTCTTGAGAGAATGAAATTGCTTTTGCCAGATGAAAAAGATTTGAAAAGTTATTTAGACATTTTGAAGATTAAACCTGTGAAGTCTTTTCGTTGTAATACTTTAAAAATTTCTCCTGAGGAATTAAAAAAAAGATTAGAAGAAAAAGGTTGGAAGATTTTTCAACCATGGGAAAAATATCCTGAAGTTATGATTGTGGAAGGGAAACACGTTCGCTCTTGCTCACAAATTAATAAACCCGCAACTGCCCCTATCAAGTCGCCCGCTAAAAAAGAAGTTAATTTAAAAAGAACCCTAACCCCCTTACAACAAAAAACTTCAGATTGTTTATTAATGGATTCAATAAAATCCACGAACGAAAGTGGGTGTAGTCTTGAAGAGTTAGAACCTGGTGAATTTGGGAGGTCACTTGAACATCTTTTGGGATATTATTATATTCAAGAACTTGCAAGTATGTTGCCAATTATTGCTTTGAAACCAAGGGAAAAGGAGATCTTTTTAGATTTATGTGCTGCACCTGGAAGTAAAACTACTCAAGCTGTAGCTGAAATGAAAAACACTGGGACGATTTTTGTAAATGAAGTTTCTTTAGGAAGATTAAGAATTTTGGCTTCAAACTTAGAAAGATGTGGAGCAACAAATACTCTTATCACTAAGAAAGATGGAATTATTTTATGTAAAAGATTTAAAGAACTTGAAATTTTTCTAGATAAAATTCTTGTTGATGTCCCTTGTTCAGGTGAAGGGACTTTACGAAGTTCGTACCAAACATATTTAATGTGGAATGAAAAAACAATTAAGTGGCTTTCGAAAATTCAGAAAAGACTTGTTGAATCTGCAATAGAAATTTTAAAACTAGGTGGAGAAATGATTTATTCTACTTGTACTCATGCTCCTGAGGAAAATGAAGAAGTTGTTAATTGGGTTTTAGAAAATTTTCCTGAAATGAAATTACAAAAAATTGAACTTCCAATTAAAACTCGACCTGGTTTGACAAAATGGCAAGACAAAGAATTTTCATCTGAATTAAAAAAATGTGCAAGAGTTTATCCTCATGACAATGATACAGAAGGGTTTTTTGTTGCAAAGTTTAGGAAGGGAAAATGAAAAAGGAAAAAGATAAAA
>CAZTPM010000100.1:0-1641 GCA_964615065.1 Candidatus Woesearchaeota archaeon | reverse complement strand
AATATTTTTTAATATTAACATAAAAACTTTGAAAAATAAAATGATTTAATAATCAGGTAAATTCATTTTTATTAGAACATTCTAATAAAAGTGAAACGTCTTTTAAAAAGGAAATTTTGCGTACAACCAGTTTATATAAACAAAAACCGCCCATCTGAGCGGTTATTGAAATCTTTATTACAGTTTTGTAATTATAAATCAGATATTTTTCTCCAAGTAATCTTTAATATAGTCAAAAAAATCTCCTAGTTTATCTCTTTCGTTAAAAGGCACAAAAGGACGCATGTCCAGAACAAAATCTTTTTTTAAAAATTCCCCAATCCTTTTTAAAATTTTATTTCTTTCAATATTTTCTATATTATAATATTTTAATTTCTTTTTTACTAAATCTTTATCCATTTTCGCCCCTTGGGTGATAAGATACCATAAATCATACAAATCTCTTCCTTTGTCCCTTGTTAATAAAGCTCTAATTTTTTCAGCAAAAATTTCATCTTTTGAAAGATGATAAACATAAGAAGTAAAAAGTATTGGATAATCTGTTTCAATAATTGATTTTTGGGGAGATATTATTTTTTCCCTAAAAGAAAAATCTAAATTTACAAATGTGTCATAAGACAAAACTGCGGGTTCAGCTTTTAATAAAAATCTTTTCCCAGCAATGCTCTTTTTCTCTTTGAATTTAATTGTCCTCTCTTGGGAAATTTCTTTGAATAGTTCCCAAATAAAATTTAAAAAATCTTTTTTTTCTAGCTCTACCGTAAAGTCTAGGTCTTCTGAAAAACGAGGAGCTTTGTGAATCAAATGCAATGCTGTACCTCCCTTAAAGAAAATTTCTCTGCTCTGTTCCCTAGCATATAATTTGCTCAAAAATAAAAGTTGCAGATACTCTCTGAAAATTGTCATTTCGTTAATTTTCTTTTTCTTCGCTAAAAGATGTATTTGCTCTCTTGTTATCATATATTAGGAATTTGCTCTTTTAATGTTTTAACGACCTTTTTAAATTGCCTAGTTTGAGAATATCTTTTTAAATAGTTTTTTAATCTTAAAAGATTCATTCGGCTTAAATCATATTCGTCTAAGTTCATCTTTTTATATCCCTTTGCTACAAGATATAGCTGGTCTAATAAGGCTTTCTCGGGAAGAGCAATAATAAAACCTTGTTTTTTTTCATAGCCCCAAAATAAATCTTTTTTTATTTGGGTATAAACAAATGCTTTGTCTTGAAAAATCTTTCTGGCAGTCTTTTTTGTTGTAGCACTTGAAATATCATAAGGAAATTGAGAAAGAATCCCATAAAAATTTAAAGCGCTTTCAAAGGAAACATAGGAGGGCTGATAAATAAAATTGGCCAAAGTAAAATCATTTATCTCAACATCTCTTAATAAATATTTATTTCTTTCTATTTTTATCAGTATTCCAGCTTTAAGCAATCTCTTCACTATGTTAAACATTGTGCTTTCTTTTTTTATATCCAAAACATCTCTTAATGTTTTTAAGGTAAAGAAAGAAAAGCGAGAATTATAGATCTTTTTTGTTATAATCGCCAAATTATATGTTTCCATATACTATATATTTTATAGAGTTTAAAGAACCTTGTCAAGAGGAGATTATTAAGACTTACACAAACAAAAACCGCCC
>CAZTPM010000099.1:0-1671 GCA_964615065.1 Candidatus Woesearchaeota archaeon | reverse complement strand
AAATCAGAATTTTCAAAACTTTTTGCAGAATGGTTTTCAATGCTTGTTTCAGATTTTATTCAAGTTAGGCTTGACGACGAGTTCACACCAATAATTGAGCAACAAGATTATGAACTTGAATATAATTATCTTTCTGGAGGAGAAAGAACCGCGATTGCCCTTGCTTACCGGCTTTCATTAAATCAAGTTATTAATTCTCTTTTAAGTAAAATAAAAACAAGAGACTTGGTTATCCTTGATGAACCAACAGAGGGTTTTTCAGAACAACAACTTGATAAAATGCGAGATGTTTTACAACAATTAGATGTGGCACAATTAATTTTGGTTAGCCATGAACAAAAAATAGAAGGTTTTGTAGATAATGTTTTAAGATTTAAAAAAGAAAATGGGGTTAGTAAGAAAGAGGAATAGAATTCATAAAGAACAAAGCCAAAAAATAGTTCACAACATAAAGGAAACCAAGGTTTCCCTTATCAACCCTTCCTTTAAAATAGTGCTCAAGGCTGATTTGCTCAATACCTTATTCCCAAAATTGCGTCCACAGATTTTTTACGAATAAAATTTAATCCCAAAATAATTATAGTTCTTAATTAATTTTCGTGAAGAGCCATGACAAAGTTTAACCCGTGGTATTAATATTTGCGAGCAGAATTTTGCAAGTAAAAAATATTAAAAAATCCAAACCAAAAACTTTAAATAATCCTTATTCTCTAAAAAAATAGAAGTTTATTCTTAAAAATGGATGAAGATTTAAAAAAATCAATTTTGAAAACAGGAACAACAATTCTTGGAATTGTTTGCAAAGACGGAGTTGTAATGGCTTCTGACAGGCAAATAACTGCAGGAAATTTGGTGGTTGGAAAAAATTATCCAAAAACAGTTAATATTAATGATTATTTATTAATATCTTTCACAGGAATGGTTTCAGATGCTCAAAGAGTCCCAAAATTACTTTCTGCAGAATTAAAATTAAAACAACTTCGTTCAAAATCTCGACCAACTGTTCAACAAGCATCTTCGCTTTTAGCTAATATTAGTTATCATGGAATTCGTCAACCTTCAATGATTCCTCAACAAGCAGGTTTTTTACTTGGGGGTTTTAATGAAGATGAAACAACAGAACTTTATACAATTGAACCTGCAGGAAGTGTAGTTAAAGTAGAAGACTATGACGCAAACTTTGGTTCTGGAATGCCTTTTGTCCTTGGGCTTTTAGAAAGACAATATAAAAAAGATATTTCTGTAAAAGAAGGTGTTGAACTTGCGAAAGAGGCCTTGAAATCTTCAACACAAAGAGATATCGGTTCTGGTTATGGAATCGATGTTTTTACAATTACCAAAGAGGGAATTAAGAAAGTAGTTACGCAAGAGATTCTTCCTGAATACAAAGACCAATAATTATGTTAAAATTAAATGTGCGATTTTTAGCAGAGGCAATTTAAAAAATCGCTTTTCCGTGCAAAGAGGGAAAATAAAAAAATGTTAGATTGTTTTTAAAATGGATATTTTGAAAAATATAACTGATAGATTTGGTGGGAATATTACTGAAGCCAATTTTGAAGGAGCGAACATTGTTCTTTATACAGAGAATGCTAAATTTTTCAAAGAAGGTGAATCAAGAATAAAAGAAATTGTTGATGAAATTAAAAAAAGAATTGAATTAAGAGCAGA
>CAZTPM010000098.1:0-1734 GCA_964615065.1 Candidatus Woesearchaeota archaeon | reverse complement strand
ACTTGATAAAAATTTTAGATTATTGATTATTGGCCCAGACTATAAAAAAGTGAAGCATTTGTTAAATAAAAAAAGTGTAATTTATTTAAAAAACATCCCTAGAGAAAAAATGTCTTTATATTATAATGCTTCTGATATTTTCTTTTGTTTATCTAGATATGAGGGAGGAGCACCAACTTTGGTTGTTTCAGAGGCTATGGCTTCTGGTTGTTTATTGATTTGTTCGAAAGATTCTGAGCAAGAAATAATTGAAGATGGGAAAAATGGATTAATTATTAAAGAAGAATACAAAAAAGAGGCAAAGAAAATTATTGAAATTCTAAATGATAAAAAATTAAAAGGCAAAATTATTAAAAATTCTATAAAAACTATAAAGGATATCTCTCTTGAAAAATGGGGGGAGAAAACTTTAAGAAAATTATTGGGGTAAGAAGATTAAAAAAATGAAAAAACTTATGAAAAAATATAAAGAATTAGGATTAGTTTATGCTCTTGAATCATTTTTAATGTATCCTTTACAAAGAATTTGCAACATTTATAATGATTTAATTATAAGAAAAAGATATTCTGATAAAAAAGAAATTCTAAAAACCGTTAATGGATACAAGATGGTTCTTTATCCTCATAAAAAAGGGGTTCATAAGGATTTATTAATCCATCCCACTAGGGAACCTGAATCAACAAATTTTTTGAAGACTAAAGTAAAAGACGGAGATGTTGTCTTAGAGGCTGGAGCAAACATTGGCTATTATGCTTTATTATCTGCGAAATATGTTGGTAAAAAAGGATTTGTTTATTGTGTTGAACCCTCTTCTGAAAATTATGAATTTCTAAAAAGGAATAAAGAAATAAATAATTTAAAAAATATGGAATTAAGAAAAATGGCCCTGGGGGACAAAAACGGAGAAGAAACATTAAATTTATTTGAAGGAGGTAATCTAAATACTCTTAAAAAAAATATCTCTTCTAAACCGAGAGGAAAAGAAAAAGTAAAAGTGATGACTATTGATAGTTTTCTAAAGAATAAACGTAAACCGAATATAATTAGGATGGATGTTGAAGGGAGTGAATATGAAATTATTAAAGGGGCAAGAGAACTTTTAGAGAAAAGCCCTCCAAAATTAATATTTATTGAACTGCATGGATTTTATATGGGTTTGGAGAAAAGTGAAGAACTTTTGAGAAATCTTAAAGAAAAAGGGTATGAAATAAGTTTTTTTAGTTTAGAAAAAAACATCCCTGCTAATCTCCCTATCTTGGGTAATCTCATGAATAAAATTACAAAAAAAAGAGACAGTAGGATAATGAAAACAAAAAAAATGACAATAGAAAAACTCATTAATAATAAAAATCTGTTAAAAAATTATTCTCCAGGAATTTTCTTTGAACATAAAGATAATAAATTTGAGTAAACCATTAACCCAAATATGTTCTTTTTTGGATATAAAACTATTTAAACAAAATCACAAAATTTAACAATTATCGTCACAAAGTTTTAGCATATTACAATGGAAGATATTTTTCAATCCCAATAAATTTGGATACAGTAAATAAATTTTTTAATATAGACTTGGAAAATGAGGAAGAATTAAAAATTTTCCTTAAAAGTAGGATAAAAAAGATAAAAAATTCTGAAGATGTAATTATTTCAAAATTTGGTGAGGAATTATATGAAACTTTTGTTAAAAACTATACTAAAAAACAATGGGATAAATATCCTCATGAATTAAAAAA
>CAZTPM010000097.1:0-1741 GCA_964615065.1 Candidatus Woesearchaeota archaeon | reverse complement strand
TAGACAGGGCTTAATTTCAGAAATAGTATTTTATTTTATTCTTTATATTTTTGGGATTTATGCAATAAAAACAGCATTAATCTCATTAAATGAAATAACAACAAACTGGATTATAGTTGTTTTAACAGCAATTATGTTTGCTGCACTTGCATTTGTTATTACAAAAAAAGAACTAAGAAAAATTAAATAGGTTTTTTCAATAATAACTTCTTTCCACAGTTCACCTAGTGAATTTTTTCAAACCTTAATTTATCTAATCTCTTTAGGAATTTTCATGACTATCTTTTAAATCATAATGTAAATGTTTATATCTTTGAGGATTTTCAGAAATTTCTTCAACCTTTTTCTTAATTCTTTTTTTAATAATCAAATCTAATTTTTTAAAATCTTTGTAAATTCTTTAGTAGGGAGAATTTTATAACTCATTCCAATTAGCAAATTCCCTGTTTGCTATTTGTTCTTTACTTCTTTTGTGAGATTCCATGAACCCTTCATCACTCATCAACTCAATAGATTCAACCACAGAATTAAATTGTTCTTTTAATCTTAATAAATCTATTATTACACTTTTATTAATATTTATTCTTTCCATAAGAAAATTAACATCCTAATCTGTATAAATTTAACTATCTTCTAAACTTTACCTCGCACTATCTGCTTGTGCTTCACTTTCTTTTTTCTTTCTTAATGCAAAACTTTCTTGGTTTTTTTCCGAAGCCATTATAATTTCATCTGCTAAACCTTGTGCAATTGTTTTCTTTTTGTTAAAGGCCTTGTCAGAAGAACCTTGAACAATCCATCTTAAAGCAAGGTTGACTCTTCGTAAAGGTGAAACATCAACAGCTTGAGGATAACGTGCACCACCATATTCAATAACAGTAACTTCATCTCTTGGTGCAGAATTTTCGATTGCTTTTACAAAAACTTCGACAGGATTTTTGCTTGTTCTTTTTTCAATTAATTTAAAAGATTCAAGAATTATTTTCATGTTTTTAGAATATTTTCCTGTTGACCTTCCTAAAATTATTTTGTGCTTTTTCCCTCGATGCCCAGCAGTCGCCAAACGATTCATTAATCTTTCAACAATATTAATTTTTGTCTGCCCGAACTTTTGAAAATTTCTACCATAACTTTTCAAAACCAATTTTGGCTCAAGGTTTATCACAGCTTTTAAGCCAACATCTTCTACAACAATTTCGCTAATATCATACAAGTCAAAAATTTTAAATTTTGGTATTTCCATTTTAGTTTAATTCTTCAAGTTTACTAACTAATCCTTTAAGAACACTATTTAGTTTTGGGTCTTTGAAAATAATTTGATTTTTTGTTTGAATACTTAATTGTGGATTAATTAAAATTATATTTCTTGCATCTCCATCGTAAATAGAAGCTTCATCGTTCTCTACTTTAATTGCATAAGCGTCTAAAAAATTTTCAACTTTTTCATAACATTCTAATTTTGATCTTTCTAATTCACTCATAGTTTCTCTTGGAGGCATTTGAAAATTCTTAGACGTTATTCTTTTAGGTAATGAATTTTCTTCACTATATTTCCTATTTAAAATAAGTCCAATTCCCATTTAACGTCTACCTTTTTCAATCTTGCCAGAAACTAATCTTGACAATGGTTGATCATTTACTTGAATAACCTGATAACGAATTCCACGGATGTCACCTTTTGCTCGTCCTTGTTTTCCACCAATTCTTTCAATCATAACTTCATCATGTTCATCAATGAATT
>CAZTPM010000096.1:0-1752 GCA_964615065.1 Candidatus Woesearchaeota archaeon | reverse complement strand
GAACTTTCTACTCGTCCTGAAAAAAGAATTGGCACTGATAAAGAGTGGGATAAATCTGAAAAAGTTTTAGAAGATGTTTTGAAAAGAAAGAAAATGAAATTCAAAATTAATCCAGGTGATGGTGCTTTTTATGGGCCTAAAATTGATTTTCATGTAAAAGATTCCTTAGGAAGAACTTGGCAATGTGGGACATTTCAATTAGATTTTGCAATGCCTGAAAGATTTAATTTAGAATATACTGATAAAAATAATAAGAAAAAGAGGCCTGTTATGATTCATAGAACAATTTATGGTTCCTTAGAAAGATTTTTAGGAATTTTGCTTGAAAGTACAAATGGAAGATTACCAACATGGCTTGCGCCTGTTCAGGTTCGGATTTTGAGTTTTACAGATAGAAATACAGAATATGGTGAAAAGATTTTAGGAATTTTAAAAGAAAATATTCCTGAGCTTAGAATTGATTCTGATTTTAGATCAACAACTGTTTCGACAAAAGTTAAAGAAGCTGAAATTATGAGGGTTCCTTATATAATTGTTGTGGGGGATAAAGAAGAAAAAGAAAACACACTTGCTGTGAGGATAAGAGGAGATAAAAAAATTGAGAAAATGAGTTTAGAGGAATTTTCTGAAAAGTTGAAGGGAGAGATTAGTGAGAGGGAATGAACCTTCAATTTTACTTTGAGAAGTTGCAGAATTCTAAAGAATATCAAAGTTTTGTAAAAAAAAATCTGAAAGCTTTTTTGTGTTCTGGGTTTTTTATAATTGATAAAAAAGCGCAGGATAATAAACAGCATTTTGATTTTCATGTTCCAAAATCAGGAAAGGTTTTTAGTTTTGAATTGGAAAATAATTGTAGAAAAGTTGAAATCGAGCAACTTGAGGATAAGGTTCCTGAAAAACTTGAGCTTAATTTTGATTTTGATTTTAATGAAATTGAAAAATTGGTTTTAGATAAAATGGAAGTTGAGAAAATTAAAAGCAAAATAGAAAAAATGCTTTTTTCCTTGCAAAATATTAAAGGGAAAAATCTGTTGATTGGAACTGTTTTTATTTCAATGTTTGGTTTATTACAAGTTCATGTTGATGTTAAAAAAAACAAAGTAATTTTGTTTGAAAAGAAAAGTTTTTTTGACATGCTCAGTGTTAAGGGGAAGAAATAAGGTTTTTTGATTATGGTTTTTTTATAAAGAAATTATGAATTTAATAAGAAAAATAGGCTATATAATAATACATCATACTGAAAGAAATAATGATTTTCCTTTCTTTGTTAAGTTTAGACATAAATATTTGAGGGGGTGGGAAGATATTGGATACCATTACCTCATTGGGAATAATCATCTTTTTACTAAGGATGGAAATCTTTATGTTGGTAGGGAGGAAAAGTTTGAAGGAGCACATGTAATAGGTTATAATAAAGATTCTTTGGGTATTTGTTTAATTGGAAACTTTGATAAAAAAGCTCCAACTAAAAAACAATTTGAAACTTTATTTTCTTTTCTTAAAGAAAAACTTAAAAAATATAATTTATCTGCAGAAAATATTTGTGGGCATAATGAATTTTTAGGTGTTGAAAAATCTTGTCCTAGAAATTTTGTTAATATGAATTATATTCGGGCAGTAGCTTCAGGAGGAGAAGAATTTTCATTCTCTAAATATTTATCTATAATTAAATCTTTAAAATTTTCCCCATCTTTTTAGTTTAGAATATATTTTCCTACATTTTCCCTACAATAAAAACAATGTTTTTTTCTG
>CAZTPM010000095.1:0-1763 GCA_964615065.1 Candidatus Woesearchaeota archaeon | reverse complement strand
CATAGCCATATTCATCTATACCGTTACTGTTGTTGTCGCGAAAGTCGTTACTTGTGAAATTGAGATCTTCACGGGCATCTTCAACCGAGGACAGCCTGTTACCGTCGTATGAATATGTCAGGTTATCGATAATATCAAATAGAGGATTGTTTTTGTCATCTGAAATACTACCCAGCTCGCGCTCTTTTGTAACGAGTGCGTTCTATTTCAATATTTTTAACACTAATCAATTAAGCTTTGGTATTATTAATTCTATTTTGGAATTGCAAATAAAATTGCCACAAAAAAAATAAGCCTCATCTTGATCAAAAATTTTATACTTATCTTACATAATACCAAAATTACAAAAAAAATTTGTATTATTTTTGTTTGTCGCTATAAAAAACTATTTACAAGGCACTCGTTGCAAACGAGGGCAAGCTGGGTGCCATGTGGAAATAATATTGCTGTGTTGTAAAACAAAAAACCCGAACTTGCTTAGCTTTGGTATTTCTTATCTAAATATTGACGGTACAATTGTCAATTAGTGCGGGGTTATTTTTATTCTATTGAAATTGATTTTTTTGATTGGAAAACCTTCAATTTATTGGCAACCCGATTTTGATCGATTATAATATATTTTCCTTTTGATGCAAGGATATTTTTTTCCAACATACTTTCTTTTGTTTGGACTTTAAGGCTAAGACTTTTGCATGTATTTATATTAACAGAATCAATAACAGTATTATTACTAATCATTTTAATTGTATTGTTGGAGCATTGAAAATAATTAGAAAGAACAACTCCAGTTGAAAAATCTGATGTTGCTTCAAACTGAAACTCATAACCGTTAAAATATACTTTAACGATTTCATGGTCATATCCAGAACCTAAATAAAAAAACATATCATAGTTCTTTTCAGAATATTTATTGTAAACAGCACATCCAGAAAAATGGTATGCAATAATGATTGTGCAAATCGTTATCAGTGTTCTCATGCTTGGTTAGTTTTGTTTTCCTTTATTTAACAATCCAAAATCATAAAATTTCTTTATCCTTCTAATTTGGAAAGGTTCAATTTTAAAACCGGGATATGTTACATCACGAGATTGATGCATTAAGTTTTTTGGATAATCTGTTACAATCAAAGGTTTAAGCGCGCCGCTTAACGTAATCTCAGTTGCATCTTTAATATGGGCAAGACCCCCACTATGACCTAATTCATGCGCAGATGTTCGTTGTAAACTCCTACCTGATAGATCTGCATCTAAGTAAACTATGTTTTGAAAAGGAGTTGCTTGTCCCTTTACTTCTAATCCAGGAGTTTTTGTTGTGCCTATTGTTTCAGCAACATCATCAACCAACCGAAATACATGATCGCTTGACTTTATTGAACCTTCACTTTCTGAAACAGTAATACTTGCAGATGCATTAAACTCTATTCCGTCGCCTGAGTCTTTAAATGCTTTTTCTATGCCTTTTTCAACCTGACTTCTTTTTTTCTCAACTTGTTTTTCAGAAAGTCCTTCTGATGTGTTATCAATTACAGTTCCTGTAACATGCATTGTAACCCCTGTCAGTTCATTGTTTTTGTCATATTGAGTGGTAAACCAAATTGAATCGCCGTTAATATCAATATTAACGATTGGATTATTTGCGGCATATTGATAAGTTGATAAATCGAAGTATTTTTCAGCAAATGCATCTTGCGTGTGGAAGCGTCCCAACTGCGCATCATAAAACCTCGCCCCGTAATCATACCACAGCAACCTGCTTTCATAAA
>CAZTPM010000094.1:0-1824 GCA_964615065.1 Candidatus Woesearchaeota archaeon | reverse complement strand
AAAAGGATTACAAACATTTATTTAAATTAATTGTTGTGTTAGAACATATAAAATGCACTACAAACAAAAATATGCTTTTTTGTTAATATTCTTAGTAATTTTTCTTTTTGTAATTAATTATAGTTTTATTGATACTTTTCTTAAGGGATTTTTTGAAGAATCTGAACTTGGTTTTGTTGAACGGGTGATTGATGGAGACACTATTGTTATGAATGAAACAAGTATTAGATTGCTTGGGATTAATTGTCCTGAAAAAGGAGAAAAATATTATCAAGAAGCAAAGGATTTTTTAGAAAAAGAGGTCTTGAATAAAACTGTTGAGTTAAAGTTTGGAAATGAAAGATATGATAAATATCATCGTTTGTTAGCTTATGTTTTTTTGGATGAAAAAAATGTTAATTTGGAATTAGTTGAAAAAGGTTTTGCTAATTTTTACTTTCCTTCTGGAAAAGATGTTTATTATAATGATTTTGAAAAAGCTTGGGAAAATTGTTTGAATTCAAATTTGAATTTATGTGAAAAGTCGCAGAATATTTGTAGAAATTGTATTGGTTTAAAAGAATTTAATTTTGAAAAAGATGTTTTAGTTTTTTATAATAATTGTTCTTTTGATTGTGATTTAACTGGTTGGGGGATTAAAGATGAAGGTCGGAAGAATTTTGTTTTTTCAGAGTTTGTTTTAAATCCTTTTTTAGAAGTGAAGATAATTGTTGGAAATGGAAAAGATAATTCTACAACTCTGTTTTGGAAAGGAGAAGATTATGTTTGGACAAAAACAGGAGATAGTTTATTTTTAAGAGATGATGAGGGGAGGTTGGTTTTGTGGGAGAGTTATTAGAAAATTTAATAAAGGGAATTTCTTTTATTTAATAGAAGATGAAAAAAGAAAATTTAATTAAAAAATATCCTGTTTGGACAGGGATAATAGGTGTTGTAGTATTATTTATTATAATAGGAATGTTTAGTGGAGGAAATAATAATGTAAGTACTGGAAATTTAAAACCTACTAGTTTAACAGAACAACAAAAAGAAACCATAATTAAGAATGCAGTAGAATATGAAATTAATGAATATTGGCAAAGTATGGGTGCAGACCCAATTTGTTATGAATATGTTTTAGAAGACAATTGGTTAAGATTAAGATGTGATCAAGATTTGAATAAAGCAGGAATGCAATTAGTTGTTGATAATATTGAAGATAATATCTCAAAAGATATTTTAGAGTCATTAACTCTTAATGTTGCATTTAAGGATTATGATTATAACACATTGGAAATATTTACAATTAAAATTATAAAATAATACTTACTTAAGATGAATGCAAAAAAGGAAAACTGGTTTAAAAAGCACCCTGTTTGGACAGGAGTAATAGGAATATTCATATTATTTATTTTAATAGGAATTTTTAGTGGTGGAGATAACAATAATTCCACAAGCTATACTAAATCTACAAGCGATACTAAAACAATTGTTGAAAAAATGACGGCTCTCGAACAAATGGAAATCGCTTTTGTAGGGGGTTACTCATATGATGAAATTAAAGAGAGTATTGACTCTGTTATGCAACAATATGAATTATCAATGACTAATGAAAATTATAGTAGATTTGGAAGTGTTTTAGTAACTCTTAGATAAGATTATGGGATTTCTGAAATGGATATTCTTACTTGTATGAAATTTGCAGATTATAAAAATTCAGTTGGGGGAGAAATAACACCTAAAGATGCAATTATAGATTCGGCTTCAATTTGTGCAGTCCTCCTTAGTTCTTAATAAATAAAATAATAGGAATATGTAATTTTTATAATTGGTTCTCCCCACAAA
>CAZTPM010000093.1:0-1853 GCA_964615065.1 Candidatus Woesearchaeota archaeon | reverse complement strand
TGCATTGTTTTGGCAACATCAGGTATGCTTGTTGGTGGAGCTTCTGTTGAATATTTTAAAGAATTTGCAGGAAATAAAAAAAACGCAATCGTCTTTGTTTGTTATCAAGGTGTTGGTTCATTAGGAAGACAAGTTCAAGAAGGTGTAGAGGAAACAAGAATGGTTGTTAATGGAAGAGAAGAAAGAGTTCAAATAAATTTGCAAGTTTATACAATTGAAGGATTTAGTGCACATGCAGGGAGAAATGAAATTTTATCTTTTTTCAATAACATGCGGCCAAAACCAAAAAGAATTATTATAAATCACGGTGAAGTTTCAAAATGCCTGGATTTGGCTTCTGCACTTTACAAATTACACCATGTTGAGACAAATGTTCCACGTGTTTTAGATACTTTGAGGTTGAGGTGAATTTAAAAATACTTTTTTCTTTAACTTCTTATGAAAGAGAAGAATAATTATTCTATGCGACTTTTATCGAGGTATAAAAGAAAATCGCCCTTCCGCACTTCGAGGAAAGAGCGAGGTTATTGGACAGCGATAAAAATAAAGAACCAATCGCGACTTTCCAATGGCAGAGAAGAGAGAAATCAGGGGGTTCTCTCGCTATGAAACACGCATGGAAAATAACAGCAATTCTTTTAACAATGTTTTTAGCGGCACAGTTGATTGGGTTAGCAGTAACAAATCATTATAATTCTGAAGAAAATGCTCTTCCTTATGGGATGGGTATTTATGAAGCAACAGAACAATCTGAATATAATTCTTATTTTTCACAATTGATTTTAGCATTTATAATTGCAATCGCACTTTTATTAATTTTTACAAAATTTGAATTTAAATTTATTCTTCGCGCGTGGTTTTTCTTAGTCGTAGTTCTTGCTTTAGGAATTTTTTTCTATAGTTTAACTAAAAATTTTGATTCTATTTTATTACAAGAAATTCCTATTATCGCAACATTGATAGCAATTCCTTTAGCTTATTTTAAGATTTACAAAAGGGATTTTGTTGTCCATAACTTCACAGAACTTTTAATTTATCCTGGAATTGCTTGTGTTTTTATTCCGATTTTAAACATTGTCACAATAATTATTTTTTTGGTTTTGATTTCTGTTTATGATATGTGGGCTGTTTGGAAATCAGGAATAATGCAAAAAATGGCAAAATATCAAATAGATAAATTAAGAATCTTTTCAGGATTTTTTGTTCCATATATTTCAAAAAAGATGAGGGCTAAAATTAAAAACTTGAAAAAAGATAAAAAATCAAAATTAAAACTTAAAAAAATAAAAGTGAACATGGCGATTTTGGGTGGAGGAGATGTTGTGTTCCCAATAATTACAGCAGGAGTGATGTTAAAGACATTCCCTAATACAATTATCCCTGCTTTATTAGTAATTGTAGGAGCTTTCGTAGGTTTATTTGGATTATTCTTATTTTCAGAAAAAAAGAAATTCTATCCTGCAATGCCTTTCATAACTACAGGAATCTTTTTAGGAATGTTGATTAGTTGGTTGGTTTTCTAAAGTTCTTACTTACTAAAAGTAACACTCCAAAACATTTATAAAAGCAAGTTGTTACTATAGAGTACTATGATTATACTAAAACCGAAAATAGTTGCTTCAAGAAGAAAAGATTTTGGATTAAGAATAGATAATTTAGAAATGGAAGCAGGAATTCGTGTTCCAAAAAATAAATACTATCTAGTTTTAGGAGTAAAAGATGTTAGTTAAACAAGAATTAATAAATAGGATAAAAGATTACTTTGACCTTAATCTTTATGAAACAAAAGTTTGGTTAGCCTTGCTTGCAAAAGGCGTGGCTTCTGCAGGTGAAATTGCGAATCTTTCAAGGGT
>CAZTPM010000092.1:0-1954 GCA_964615065.1 Candidatus Woesearchaeota archaeon | reverse complement strand
AGAGAGTTGCTATTAGAGGTAATCCTCAACTAACAGAAGAAAAAATGGTTGGTAGGCCACATTATGGTAAGATGCACCAAGGAGAAGAAGATGTTGTATGGCAGCATTTTGTCTTGGTTGGACCCAAAATATTCGACGAGTTTAATAGAATCCCAGAATCAAACCAGGCAGTAGTTCTTAATGGTGTTGACAGAGGAGAATGGAATTATTTAAATGACTTTGTTTCAACAGGACCACAGCCATTTTTCGCAACTTGTAATTATGCTGACAGAGGAAATAATGGATTAATCCCTCCTATTTTAGATAGATTTGACGTTGGTGTTGAATCAAAATTCCCAGGTGTTGCTAATGCATTGCACATTGCTCAGGATTATCACAATGATAAAGATAAAATTTTAAGTGATCCAAAATTAACAAGAAAAGCTTTAGAAGTTTTAAGTTCTGGAAAATCTTATGAGGAAACACAAAAAGAATTAGAACAAATAGTTCAATCACATGAGGGTACTTTAAGAGAAAAAGGATTTCCTGTTTTATCAACAGAAGATAAAGAAAAAATTGAACAAGAGATTAGGGAGGTCCCTTTTGATAGAGATGCTGAGCAGTATTTTGCTTTTTTAGTTGCTGAAATGAACACAAGCCAAAAGTATGGGCAAAAAAGAAGTATTGACCCTGCTTCAAGCGAGCATGGATTGTACTTGCAGGCAGCTTTTGTCGGAAGTGGTAGTAGAAGGGAAGAAAAATCTATTGTTAGATATGCAAAATCTTTGGCATGGTTGCAGGACCAAGGAGAAGTTAATCTTGATCATGTTACACAAGTTGCTCCTTATATCTTGTGGCACAGAATTAAATGGACTCCTGAAACAGAACAAGCATTCAGAGAAAATGATAGAGAAGACCCATTGGATTTATACATAACCAAAACTACTCTTGGAGACGGAACAAATGAATTGCCCGGAGTTAAAAAAAGATTTGTAGAAAGTCAGGAAAATTATCAAAGAGTTATTGACTTGGTTGGACATGGAAAAATTGACAAGGCATTGCAAGAAGCAAAAGAATATGCTGCCGATGGAAAAGGGCATCCAATATTCCAGGACACAATAAAGGATTTGGAAGGGAGGTAAAAATGCCTAATCCAAGACTTTTAAAAACAGCAGAGCGTTGGAAGAATAAAGAGATTCCGACTGAAAGAGAGAAAAAGCAAAGCCCTGTTAAACAAAAAACTCCTTTTCCAATAGGTAATGTTAATTATAGTTTCTTAGAAGGAAATTCCGGAAAACAAATTTTAGAAGAATATAATCAAAGAGTAAAAGCAGATTACAAAGATAGTTCTGCTTTGAAAGTTTTATCTTTTGCAGACAATGTTGTTCAGGGAAGCAATCCATTTGCATTTGTTTTGCTTAACAAAATTTTAACTCAGCAAAAAATGAGAGTAGCAACTCCTGCTGATTTAGAAAGAGCATTAGAAAAAGAAGCAATTAATTTAAAAGATACTTATGGAGATTCTGGATTGATTTTAAGAAGTGATGGAGAGCCAAATGAATACTTAGCAAGAGATTTAATTAATCAAGTTAAGCAGAGAGGAAACTTACAATATCCTTTAATGATTCCATTAGCAGGATTGGATTTAAAATATGATTCAAATTCGCCACACAATTTAACTTTTCAGCTAACTGATTTTTCAGAATTGATTTGTGCTTCGCAATTAAATAAAACAAATCATAGCAAGAAGTTTAATCGTGCAGACAAACAAGGACTCCCAATTTTTGAGGATAATGGATCAAGAACATTGTATTCAAATGAAGATGGAGGACTTTGTAGGCTGTGTCGTAACAGGGATCTTGACCTGAACGCTAGGTTCAGGTTCTCGCTAATTCGGACGACTATGGCCGGGTAATTGTATGTGCCGAAGGCACGCGCGCAAAAAATTAATAAAATGGTAAACAAAAGATTTTTA
>CAZTPM010000091.1:0-1963 GCA_964615065.1 Candidatus Woesearchaeota archaeon | reverse complement strand
AATTGAACTTCCCTTAAGCCCGATGTTATGTCTAATTGTTCGAAGGCACTAAATTTGAGAATTAAAAGATAGTTAAAGATGACACTTCAATACCCCCGACCACCCACCCCTAATTTGGAGATGTGTGCTTGGTTTTCTCTTCGAGAAAACAGATACTTGAAAATCTTTGATTTTCAAAATTAATATTTTTCCACCCCCAAAGCGAGTTTTTTTCGATAACTTTTTAAAGAAGTTTTTCATTACTTTCTTAAGATGAACAACAAAGGAAGCTTTAAGGTTTTTTTAATTGTAGTTTTAGTTATCGTTGTTCTTCTTGGAATTTTATTTGGCATTTCACATTTTACAAATAAAGGTGAAATCTCTTGTCCAAAAACCCCTGAAGACCAAATTACTTTAAGAATTCCCTTACAAGGAGTTATGGCTGGAGGAAAACAGACAGGAGCAGAAACTCATAAATTTGTAAATGGAGAAAGTGTTTCTGTTTGCTGTGCTGATGTAAAAAGTGCAGATGGACGAGACTTTAAAGATTGCATTCATTATACTGAAGAAGGAAAACAAGATTATCAAGTTGTTTGGGAAAAGAAAAATGGAGTTTTGAATAAAATAAAAGAAGATTTACCTTGGCAAGGAAGCCAATGCATTTATAATTTTGATGGCTCTGGAGAATGGAGTGGGAGATATTGTTATGACCCTAATGAACAGATAGCCACTGAAACACAACCTTCTACAAATCAAAAAGATAATCAACAAGTGCCAGACACTCCTAAAAGTTATTATGATACTTTAACAACACCTTATTCAGAATGTGATAATTTGCAATACGATTCGGATAAAGAAAAATGTTATAAAGAGAAGGCGATAGAAAAGAAGGATATTAGTATTTGTGATTATATCAAACCCAAAGAATCTTGGAGTTATTATTCTGCAAGAGATAACTGCTATTATGAGGTCGCTTACAGAATCCCAGACATCACTATTTGTGATAAAATTTCGGATGACTCACAAATAGCAGAACAGAAAGATAGATGTTACATAACATTAGTTAATTATCTCTCAAGTGTTTCTGATTGCGATAATAAAATTCAAACACAAAAAATGAAAAATGCTTGTTATAAACACTTTGCTTGTAGAAATAACGATAATTCTCTTTGTGACAATATAATCGGCGATGAAGTAAATAAAGAATCTTGTATTAAATTTGAGTTTTGCTAAAAATGGAACAACAAATATATCAACAAAATCAAAAGAAAATTCCAACAGGGATTAAAGTTATTTCTATTCTTAATTATATTTTCGCAGTCTTTGGAATTTTATTTGCAATAGCAGGAATTATTGGAGGTATTTACTTTGCAATAAATGGAGGTTCTATGGCTTCGCAAATTTTTGGATTGGGAAATTCTCAGGCAGGGACTCTTGGGGCAGATATAAATTCTAAAGCAGGAGCATTTTATACAAACTTTGGTTTTATTGCCTTAATAGTTGGAATAATTTTTGCTTTACTTTCAACGTTCTTAATCATTGTTGGAATGAAAATGTGGAAAGGCAAAAATTGGGCAAGAATTTCTGAAATTGTTTTAATGGTTTTATGGACAATCCTTTGGTCTATTGAATTGTTTAAAGGAAATTTTCTAAATTTAATTATGATAATTCCCTCATTAATTATTTTCTTTTATTTGATATTTAGCAAGAATGCAAAAAACTTCTTTTCTTAAAAAAACAAAAACTCGCTTTCCACCCCCATCTTCTTTCTTAAAAAGAAAGAAGCAAAGAAGACGCACACATCTCTTATTTATTTGGACAGCGTCCCGCCGTCCTGAAGTGCCATCTTTAAAATTAATACAAGTGCCTTCGAACAACTCTGCGAAAAATCAAAGATTTTTCTTGTCACGCCTTGCAGGCTCTCGCAAGCTCGGAAGACATAACAGGGCTTAAACAGAAAATCCTTGCAGGATTTTCCCAAATT
>CAZTPM010000090.1:0-1964 GCA_964615065.1 Candidatus Woesearchaeota archaeon | reverse complement strand
AGTGTTACAAAAGCTGATGAAAAAATTCTTATTGGAAAAGAATTAACACGTGGTCTTGGTGCAGGTGGAAAACCTAAAATAGGTAGAGAAGCTGCAAAAGAGGCAATGGTTGATTTGAAAAGAGCTGTTTCAGGTGCAGACATGGTTTTTGTTTTAGCTGGAATGGGCGGAGGAACAGGAACAGGTGCTGCTCCAGTAATTGCTCAGTTAGCCAAAGAAACAGGTGCTGTTGTGATAAGTGTTGTTACTATGCCTTTTGAATCTGAAAGAGCAAGAATTGATAAAGCTGAATTTGGTTTATCAGAGTTGAGAGAAGTTACAGATACATGCATTGTGCTTGATAATAATCGGCTTGTAGATATTGCAGGTCAGTTACCAATTGAACAAGCTTTTGCTGTTGCAAACGAACTTGTGAGCACAATGGTTAAAGGAATTGTTGAAACAATTACTCTTCCAAGTTTGATTAATTTAGACTATGCTGATGTTTCTTCTATTATGAAGAATGGTGGAGTGTCTGTTATTGGAATTGGAGAAGCAAATACACAAGATCGTGTTAATGAAGCTGTAAAGCAAGCCCTTACCCATCCTCTACTTGATGTGGATTACAAAGGTGCTACTGGGGCTTTAATACATGTTACTTGTGGGCCTGATTTAAAGCTTGAAGAATTCGATATAATTGGGCGTTCTGTTTCTGAGAATTTAAGTCCAGAAGCACAAGTTATAATTGGAGCAAGGATTAGCAAAGAATTTATTGGTAAAGTTAGAGTTATAACAATTATGACAGGAGTAAAGTCCCCTTATGTGCTTGGTAGGAATTTTGAAGATACTTCAACCCCGATTTCAAAAGAAGTTTCAGATTTAGGTATAGAAGTTTGGAGGTAAAAGAACTTTTAATTTCCAAATAATCTTTGTTTTTTTGGGGCTTTTGCCCCTTTTCTTTTTTTTGTAGAATTCTTATTTCTTTTCCTTAGTTGGTGGGCATTTGTTTAATTTTCTTTTACTTCTTTCATAATCCCAAATTTATCCTTATCATGACCCCATAAATTCTTTCCAATATATTTTTGAATGTCATTTACTTCTATATAAAGTCCTTTTGGTTTATGATTTGATTTAATGTTTTCGTTACTTATTACTAAAAATTTTACACCATCTAAAATCAAAACCCTGCTTCCAACTTCAAACCTATTTATTTTTGGGTGTATTAATATTTGTTTAATTAAATTTTCTTCAAATTTTTCAGGCTTTTCCATTTTATTATCTAAAAGATTGGAAGGTTATATTTTTTATAGATGATTTTAGAAATTCTTTGATTTTTATATTATAATAATATATTTAATGAGATTTATAAATCTTTTTCACGTTCCTAATTTCTTCGGCTCAATCAGCCTGTTTTTATTATATTCTTCAAAGTAAAGAATTCGGTCGATATCAACTTTTGCTCTTCGGGTGAACTTTTTTTCAAATTCATAGCCGATTGGTAAAAGAGCTTCAACATCAACATCTTCTGGAATTTTTAAAGCTGTTTTTACTTGGGAGTCTACAAAATGCCCGACCCAACAAGTTGCCAAATCTTTTTCTTCTATTTTTAATAAAAAGTTTTCAATTGCTGCACCTGCTTGTTGCCGGGCGTAAATTTTTCCTCTTTCTTCATATGCATTTATTGTTCGTGCTTTTTTTGAACAAACAACTAAAACATATTTTGCTTGGTTTAGAAAATCTTGTTGTGCTGCTTCTGCTAATTGTGAGATTTTTTGTAAATCACTTACGAGAATTAATTTTAACGAAAAATTTCCTCCTGCCATTGGAGCATAACGCATTGAATCAATGCATTCAATTATGTCTTTCCAATCTGGTTTTTTAGAAGTGAATTTTCTTGTGCTTTTTCTTAACTGAATTGCTTTATCAAGTTTCATGATTTAGTAAAGATAAAGAAGTTTTTAAAATATTTGATTATTGTGAGAAGT
>CAZTPM010000089.1:0-1990 GCA_964615065.1 Candidatus Woesearchaeota archaeon | reverse complement strand
CAATTAGTAAAGATAAAATTCCTAAAGAATATTTAAGAGAAGGATTTGATAATGCATTCTGGGTAGATTTATCTAAGGAATGGAGATTAATTTATTCTTTAAGAGGACTTAATGAAATTGAAATTTTATGTATTGTTCTTGATTGGTTTGATAGCCATAAAACTTATGAAAGAAAGTTCAAGTATTAATTAACACCCACAAATCTTATATAATTCCATTTCTACATAACATTATGGGAATACTTGGGTTTCTTAAAAGATTAGTCAAGGAAAATAAAGTTCAACTTGTTCAAGAAAAACTGACTTTTCCTGAAATTGAAAAATGGCTAGAGAAAAAGATACAGGAAACAGAAATCAAGGAAAAACAAATCTTGGTTCTTGTTAAAGACAAAGTCAAAAATTTTAATTCTGACTTAAGAGCAAAAATAATTCTTCTTAATGAATTTGACCTTGAATCAAAAAAAGTAGAAGATAAAATTAAAGAAATTGTTGGTGATAGCAGAACACAGTACATAGAAGCCGTCGACAATCTTATGGCTAATCTGGAAAACCTCAAAGAAGCAAAATTTTCAGAGCTTACTAAGAAAATAGATAAGATATTTTTTGGCTTCAACAAATCATCATTTAAGAATTATGAAAGAACTACAATTTTAATTGGAAAAGAAATGGCAAGTATAAAAGAAAGCTTGAAAGTTTTTTCTAAAGATTTATTAAAAACTTTTGACGAGAACAAAACCCTTATAGATTCTTTTAAGAATCTCTTAATAATTAAAGAAAAATTAGATGCAATTACTTCAATCACTCAAATCTTAGAACAAATCAATGAAAAAAAATCACGCTTGAATGAAAAAATAAATCAAAAAGAAAAAGAAAATAAAATCTTAAAACAAAATTTAGAAGAAATAAAAATTAGCCCTGTTTATTTAGAGAACTTATCTAAACAAAAAAAAATTAAATCTCTTAGAGAAGAATCTAAAAAAGATATTTTAAACTTAAAACAACTCTTTGATTTTAAAGCCCTAATTAGTTTCTTCCACATAAACCTTGAACAGATGAGAATCGTTAAAGAACATAGAGAAAATTTTCACACAAATTTTAAAAAAGATAATGGCAAGAGCATAATGGATTTATTAGATGAATCTAAATTAAGCACGAAAGAGATTTTGGAAAAAGTAAATTTAATTAGAACCAAAATACAAGAAACAGAAGATTATGAAAAAAACCTAAAAAAAGATGAAACCCAAGAATTGCATTATAAAATAAAAGAAGCAATCACAGAAGTTGACAATCTAAAAATTGAAAAGATTAAACAAGAAAAAAGAAACGAAAAGCTCGACATAAACAAGCAAGAATTAATTGATTCATTAAAACAAGAACTAATTAAATTAAATGTTGAAGTTGTTTGAAATTAGGGTAGGTTTAAGAAGGTTGGGGAAAAGGTTCATTGTGTATTCGGTCATGACATATGTCGTAGGTCAAAATAACAAACTAAAATCATTATAAATTTCATCAGGAGTTTTTCCATTCAAACTTGTATGCGGTCTAAAATGATTATATTTCATTCTCCAAAACTCAGGATTATTCTCGCAAAAATTTATTTCTTTTTTAAAAGTTTGAAATAATCTTTCAACTTTTCCACAAGTTGTTGGGCTATGAATTGCACTTCGGATATGATGAATTCCTTTTCTTCTACATTTTCTATCAAATTTTGAGTGCTTACTTTTTAATCCATAAACAGAACCATTATCACTCAAAATTTGTTTTGGCTTTCCATATATTTTAATTAAATCATAAATAATTTTAATTACAACTTCTGTTGTAACTCTATTTACTGGAACAAAAGCCAAACTCTTTCTTGAGCAATCATCAATAACAGAAACAACCCATTTGCCGTCGACTTTTTGATCGCTGTGATCAATTTGCCAAAGTGAATTCAGATGCTCTCTTTGCCAGCGAATATATTTTAATCTCTTTTTCCGTCGAGAATTTGG
>CAZTPM010000088.1:0-2025 GCA_964615065.1 Candidatus Woesearchaeota archaeon | reverse complement strand
AAGCTGTTACATTATGTAAATTAATAAAACAATTTTTAATTGCAAAAGAAAATCCAGAACTCAGAACAGATAAAGATCATTATAGGAATAAAAGAGTTCGGCTTTCAGGCGATTTGTTAGCAACTTTGTTTAGGGTTAATTTAGGAATTTTAGTTAGAGATATTCAATATTCTTTGCAGAAATCTGTAAAGCGAAAAAAATTCTTTTCAATAAGAATAATTGCAAAATCAACTTTGTTTTCGCATAGAATTGAATCTGCGATTGCAACAGGTTCGTGGACAGGTGAAAGAAGTGGGATTACTCAAAATATGGATAAGACAAATTATCTTGCAACAATTTCGCAGCTGCAAAGAGTTTCAAGTATGTTAGCAAGTGACCAAGAAAATTTCATGGCAAGAACACTTCATCCAACACATTATGGAAGATTCTGCCCAATTGAAACTCCTGAAGGCACAGAAATTGGATTAAGAAAAAACCTTGCAATTTTAAGCAGAGTTTCAACAAGAGTTGATTTAAATGAAAACAAATTTTTAAAAGAATTAGAATCTTTTGGATTAAACAAGGAAGGAGTTTTAGGTAGAGAAGTTTTCTTTAATGGAATTTACATAGGAATGGTAGAAAATCCAGAAGATTTTGTGGCAAAAATAAAAGATAAAAGAAGAAGTTGTGAATTTCCAATTCAATTAAATGTTGCAAACGAAGATGAATCCCAAGTGGTTTTAATTTCAACAGAGTCTGGAAGAGTTTTAAGACCTTTAATAATTCTTGAAAGAGGTGCTTCAAAATTAAAAAATGAACATCTGGTTCAATTAGAACAAGACGAAATTAATTGGGATTATTTAGTTAAAAAAGGAATCATAGAATATTTAGATGCTGCTGAAGAAGAAAATGCTTTGGTTGCATTGTATGAAGAAGAAATCACACCTGATCACACACATCTTGAAATTGATACTATTGATATTTTTGGTGTGGTCACAGGACTTGTTCCATATGGAAATCATAACCAGAGCTCAAGATTGAACAGAGGAAGCAAAACCCAAAAGCAGGCACTTGGTTTATATGCTGCGAACTATTTATGCAGATTAGACACAGATGTAAGCATTCTTCAATACCCTCAAAAACCAATTGTTAGAAGTTTTATATATGACACTTTAAACACTTATCCTGCTGGCCAAAATTTGACAGTTGCAATTATGCCTTACAAGGGATATAATATGGAAGATGCTCTTGTTTTAAACAAAGGAAGTTTAGACAGGGGAGTTGGAAGAAGTTTTTATTTTAGACCATATTCTGCAATTGAAATGAATTATGCTGGAGGATTAAAAGATGAAATAGGTCTTGTAAATAAAGATACAAGTGGATATAAAACAGAAGAAAGTTACAAATTTTTAGAAAAAGATGGTATTGTTTCTCCTGAAACAGAAATTAGTGGAAGTGAAGTTTTAATCGGGAAAATGTCTCCTCCAAAATTTTTATCAGAAGCTAGAGAAATTTCTGTTCGAACAAAAAAAGAATCTTCAGTTACAATGGGACAAGAAGAAAAAGGGATAGTAGAAGCTGTGTTTATTACAGAAGATAAAGAAGGCAACAAAATTGTGCAAGTTAAAACACGGGACCAAAGAATTCCTGAATTAGGAGATAAATTTGCAACCTCTCATGGTCAAAAAGGTGTTGTTGGAATGATTGCTCCTGAAGCAGACATTCCTTTTACATCAAGAGGAATTAAACCAGACATTCTTTTTAATCCTCATGGTTTGCCAAGCAGAATGACTGTAGGATATTTACTTGAATTACTTGCAGGAAAAGTTGGTTGTTTAAAAGGAGAAATAATTGATGGGACTTCTTTTTCTGGTGTAAGTAAAAAAGAGCTGAAAGAACAAATGGCTGAATTAGGATTTAGAGAAGATGGAAAAGAAACCATGTATGATGGAATTACAGGCAAAAAAATGAAATCTAAAATTTTTATTGGAAATTTATATTATTTAAAATTAAAATATATGGTTGCAAATAAATTACATGGTCGTG
>CAZTPM010000087.1:0-2036 GCA_964615065.1 Candidatus Woesearchaeota archaeon | reverse complement strand
AGAAGCGAGGGAAAAAAGATTAGCTAAAACTCAATTTGATTTACTTAGAAGTTCTCTGAAAAAAACTAATGATTTTATTTTAATTGATTTAAAAAAAATAAACCTTGCAAAACCTTTACAAGAAAGGTCTGGAAAAGGCAAGTTGTTTGAAAAAGATTTAAAAGATATTTCAGAACTTGATGAATCGACTTTAAAAAGATTGAAAAAAAAAGAAGAATCAAAATTAAAAGTGAAGAAACCAAAAAAACCAAGTAAATATATTCAAAAAGCCAGTAAGATTTTTGGTAAAGAGGCAAAAAAACTTTTAGAAAAAAATATGTTTGAAACTCTTGAAATGGATTTAATTAAAGCTAATTTACAGTTTCCCCCTATTGCTTATATCTCAACTATTTTTTTCTCAACATTAATTTCTATTTTTGTTGCCATCTTCCTTTTTGTGTTTTTTTTATTTTTTAATTTTGGACCTGCAATTCCTTTTATAACAAAATCTGCAGAAGCAATTGGAACAAGATTCTTTAAGGTTTTTTGGATGCTTTTTCTAATTCCTATTGGAACATATTTATTTATGTATTTTTATCCGTCATTGGAAAAAAAATCAATTGAAACAAAAATTAATAATGAACTTCCTTTTGCAACTATTAATATGGCTGCAATTTCTGGTTCTATGATTGACCCAACGAAAATTTTTAGCATAATAATTTCAACAAAAGAATATCCCTTCCTTGAAAAAGAATTTACAAAACTTATGAATGAAATAAATATTTATGGATATGATTTAGTTACTGCTTTAAAAAATGTTTCATCTAATGGACCAAGTAAAAAACTTTCAGAATTATTAAATGGGCTGTCTACTACAATTAGTTCTGGGGGGGATCTTCCTGACTTTTTTGATAAACGAGCAGAAACCTTGCTTTTTGAACATAGAATTGAAAAAGAAAAAAGCACAAAATCTGCAGAAACTTTTATGGATATTTATATTAGTGTTGTTATTGCTGCACCAATGATTATAATGCTTTTGCTTATGATGATGAAAATGAGTGGACTTGGAATTTCACTTAGCACATCTATGATTACTTTAATTGCTGTTTTAGGAGTTACTGTAATAAATATTGCTTTTATGACTTTTTTACATTTAAAGCAGGCAGGTGAATAATGCGTTTAAAAAAATCACACAAAATTGGTTTAATTGTTGCAGGAATTATAATGGCTATTGCCCTAATTTTATCTGGAACAAAAATCTTCTTTTTTGTTTTTGGAGTTTCTTTTTTAGTAGCTGCCCTTCCTTTTGTCATGACTGTTGTTAATCAAACAAAAATTGCAAATGAAAAAGAAATAATGTTTTTAGAATTTTCAAGAAATCTTGTTGAAAGTGTTAAAACAGGAACACCAATTAGTAAAAGCATAATTAATATGAGAACAAAATCTTATGGAGTTCTCACAATAAACATAAAAAAATTAGCTAATCAAATTTCATTGGGAATTCCGTTAAATCCTGCTTTGCAGGTTTTTGCAAAAGATGTAAATAATAAAACTATTTCAAGAGCTTTAACTTTGATTGGACAAGCTGAAAGAGCAGGAGGAAATATTAGTGGAATTCTTGAATCTGTTACAGAAGCAGTAACTATTTCTGATAAATTAAAAAAAGAAAGAAAGGCAACTATTTCAACATTAGTTGTTCAAGGGTATATTATTTTCTTTGTTTTCATAATTATTGTATTAGTTATGCAATTTGCAATTCTTCCTATGATGGGGGGAATCGGAGGCGGGGAATCAAAAGGAGGGGCCATGGCAGGTCTTGGGGGTTTAGGAGGAATTTCTGTTAGTGGAGGAGAAGCTGTAGACCCAAATGAAATGGCAAATGCTTTTTTGTATTTACTTTTAATACAAGGTTTATTTAGTGGATTAACTATTGGAAAACTTTCAGAGGGAAGTGCAAAGGCAGGATTAAAACATTCTTTTGCATTGGTTTTATCTTCTTTTTTAATTTCAGCAGGAGCTAATTTAATTTGGGGTGTTTAATGAGTGGGATGCAAACT
>CAZTPM010000086.1:0-2053 GCA_964615065.1 Candidatus Woesearchaeota archaeon | reverse complement strand
TGATTTAGAAAATAAATTAATCATAGTTAATGCAGGTGCAGAAGTTGATTCAAGCATGCCTCATGGTGTCAGACCAATTATTCTTCCTGGATTAACACAAGTTTATCAGCATGAAGTTTTGGAAAAAGTTGGAGAAGATCCAGAGTTTGAGGGTTATGGATTAAATGGTGGGCTTCCATTAATTAATCAATTAGGGGACGGAGATAGAATATTATACATGCCAGATGAAACAAAAGATATTGGTTTAAGAGTGCTGTGTCGTTACTGGGTTCTTGACCTGAACGCTTGGTACTGGAATCTCGCTGATTCGGGCGACAATGGCCGGGTAAATTTTGCGCCACAGGGGCGCACGCCGTAAAATAGGAGTTTAAAATGACAGATAAAAATTTAAAACAAACAATGCAAAGAGAATGGCAAAATGTCAGAAAGAGATTTTATTATCCTCAATTGCCTCAACCGCAATTAGTTGATAATATTCCCAACGGACAAATAGACATAGAAAACTTGGAAATAAAAGTTAGCGAACCATTTATCAAAGAACTTCAGGAAAAAGAGATAACTCCGAATGAATCTTTAAACGAATGTCTTTCTCATGAATTAACTCATTTCATGAAATATCCAGGAAGTGTTTTGAATGTTTTAAAATTGCAAAAAGCAGGACTAGAAATTATCAAGGGACATAAAGTAAGTGAATTAAGAACTGCTTTCACAGAAGCCCAAACAAACATTTATCTTACTAATGAAATGAAACATCCGACAACTGCAAAAATGAGAAAAGCTTATGGATTGCCAGAAGAAGATGCTTTTGGAAGATTAATGTATGGATTATATCAGGAAGTTTCAGGACAGGATTTCGGAGTAAAACTTAACAAACAGGAAAGAACACTTGTCGATAAATTAAAAGGAATTAATTTTTTAGATAAAAATCAGGAAAAAGAAAGTTTCAGGAGATTTGCTCAGACTTTAAAAGATTATCAACCACCACAAAATAAAAATCAGAAAAAAGGAAAGAATCAGCAAGGAGAAGGGAAGGGACAGGGCCAAGGAGAAGGGCAAGGCAATCAAGGAAATCCTTGTTCAGGAAAAGGTAATGGTTTAGAAAGTTTTACAGACAATCAAATAAGAGAAGGATTAAAACAATTTGCTCAGGAATGTTCAAATCCAAATGAATACGAAGAAATAGTTAAACAAGTTTTAGGAGAAAACAAAGAACAGGGAACTGGCCAAGAGCAAGGACAAGTTTCACCGGCAATGGGAAAAAGAGCTGGCTCTGGAAGAGGAATAACTCAATTAGCTGAAAACTTTTATACTGCTTTGGCAGAAAGATACACAATTCCAGTCAGAAAAAAACCAATGCACAGAAATGGAAGTTTATATCCTCATTCACACACAAGTTTTGAAATTGGAGATTCTATCACAGAAGTTGATGCTTTTTCAACTCCGGGAATCTTGCCAGGAATAACAAAAAAATGGGTAAGGAAAGAAGGAGAAGTTTATAATAACGAAGAAGCAGTTCCAGATAGTTTTATAGTTATTGATAATTCACCAAGTATGTTCATGCCGAATGGAAACGAAGTGATAGCTCCATCAGAAAGAACTTATCAGCATATTGTTGGAGCAACTGCAATTTCAAATGCTTACTTGATTAATGGTTCAAAAGTTGCAGTTTATAGTTTTGGGAGCAACGACCATCTTACACATCCAACAAAAAACAGAGAACTTGTTCATAGAGAATTAAGAAGATATTCAAGTGACGGAGGAACAACATTTAATCCAAAATTTTTAGAGGGAATTTTAAGAGAAAGTGAAATGGAATATGACATCAGTGTTATTTCAGATATGGATATTAGAAATTTAAATTCTTTTATAGAAACTGTTTTGAAAATTCCACAAACACATAGAGTTCATTTACTTTATACAGACAATGGATATGTTGGGCAATTAAGACAAAGTTTCGGAAACAAAGAAAATGTAGCGATTTTGCCTTTAACTTCTGAATATGATATTCAACAAATAACAATGGGGGAACTTAAAAAATCAGTTAAATAAAATG
>CAZTPM010000085.1:0-2163 GCA_964615065.1 Candidatus Woesearchaeota archaeon | reverse complement strand
TAAGTTTGAATGGATTGTTTATTTTAATCAATGTTTTATCTTTTATTTTATTTAGTAGTTTAATTTATTCAAATGTGAACTTTTTAGATTTTATTGCAATTAAGCCAGGAAATATTTTGCATGGAAAATATATATGGACTTTTTTAACAAGTATGTTTATGCATGCAGGATTTTTTCATCTTTTTGTAAATATGCTTTCTTTGTTTTTTGTTGGAGGTTTAATCGAGAAAATTTTGGGAGCTAAAAGGTATTTATATTTTTATTTAATTTCTGGATTATTTGCAGGTTTATTTTTTGTTTTGTCAAGTTTTATTTTTCCAGCGAGCATTGAGATGTATGCTGTTGGTGCTTCAGGTGCTTTGTTTGGGTTGATTGGGTTTTTAATGCTAATTACCCCAAATCTTTCTGTGTATATTATGTTCATTCCGATTCCAATAAAAATGAAATATGCTGCTCCTGGAATGCTTGTAGTTCTTTGGTTAATTTCAATTGCGGGAAATGTTCCTATTGGAAATACAGCACATCTTGGGGGGTTAATTGCAGGTTTATGCTATGGATTTTATTTGAGAAAGAAATATAAAAGAAAAACACGATTAATTAGTGAGCACTTTTCATAATGAAAAAGAAAAAAAAAGATAAAATAAAAAAACAAGAATTTGATTTAAAAAAAGAATACAAACAGTGTTGGAATTTTATTAAAGAATCTAAATATTTTATTTGGTCTATTGTGATTATTTTTTTTGCATTTGTTTTTGTTGGATATTTTATTCCTGCTCCGGATTATCTTTCAGAATCAATTATGAAATTTTTAGAAGATTTAATTAATCAAACAAAAGGGATGTCTCCAGGAAAATTGATTTCATTCATTTTCTTTAATAATTTGCAAAGTAGTTTTATTGGAATGGTTCTTGGTGTTTTTTTTGGATTTTTTTCAATCTTGTTCGCCTTATTTAATGGATATGTTTTAGGTTTTGTTTCTGCAATTGCTGTTAAAGCTGAAAATGGTTTGGTTTTGCTTCAACTTTTGCCACACGGAATTTTTGAGTTGCCAGCGATTTTTCTTTCATTAGGTTTAGGAATTAAGTTAGGAAGTTTTGTTTTTAAGAAAGATAAGTTGAATTCTTTTAAAGAATATTTTTCAAATTGTATAAAAATCTTTTTGCTTGTGATTGTTCCTCTTTTAATTCTTGCCTCTATTATTGAAGGAACACTCATGTTTTTTGTGGGATAAAAAGTGCGTAGAATACAAATTACTTTGCTACGAAGAATTCTCTAATTCTCTTAATTGTTAATTATTCTTTTAAGTCGCTTATGCCGATTATTACCAGGATTAATCCTATCAGAACTACCATCCAGAACACAGCTCCTTTGAGAAGGATCCAAGCAGCATTAAGGAAATTCAAGTTTTTTCCGAAGAGAGTCCATGCATATGCAGAAGACGCCCATCCAACTAAAATCATTCCTACTAACAATACTAAGCCGATTAAAAGTTCAAGCCATTTATTCATTGTAATATTATCTAAGTTTTTCAATTTAAAAAGATTGTGTTGTTGTAGTATTATTTTGATTAAACTTAAAAACTAAAGGATTTTTGGTTAATAATGAATAAAGAAAAAATAACTCGGAAAAATATACTTAGAAAATCTCAAGAAATAAATGGAATCAAAATTCAGGGTTATGATTTTAATAAAGGAGTGAATTATGAAAAATTATTAGATGGTTATTCTTCTATGGGAATTCAAGCAAGCAATGTTTTTCAGTCTATTAAAATAATAAATGAAATGATTTCTTCTAAAGCATTTATTTATTTAGGATATACTTCAAATATGGTTACTTCTGGGTTAAGAGAAATAATTCGATTTTTGGTTGAAAACAAAAAAATAAATGTTTTGGTTACAACTGCTGGAGGGATAGAAGAAGATTTGATTAAATGTTTGGGTAATTTTATTTTAGGAGATTTTAGATTATCTGGTTCAGAACTTAGAAAGAAGGGGATAAATAGGGCTGGAAATATTTTGATTCCAAATTCAAGGTATTGTGCTTTTGAAGATTTTATTATGCCTGTTTTGGAAAAAATTTATTTAGGCCAAAAGAAAACAGGAAAAGTTATCTCTCCAAGTGAATTAATCTGGGAACTTGGAAAAGCAATTGGAAATAAAGAAT
>CAZTPM010000084.1:0-2209 GCA_964615065.1 Candidatus Woesearchaeota archaeon | reverse complement strand
ATTCTTGTAACAAAAATGACAAATCCTGATATGGTTGTAACAATGCAAAAGTCAGCAGGAATTGTAACAAATGAAGGGGGAACAACTGCACATGCAGCAATAGTTTCGCGTGAAATGGGAATTCCTTGTATTGTCGGAACTCAAACAGCAACAACAAAACTCAAAGAAGGAGAAATAATAACAGTAGATGGTTCGTCAGGAAAAATCTACAAAGGAAAAGTTGCAGAAGCACAAAAAAAAGCAATTCTTCCTGTAACAGCTGAAACAAAAGTAAAAGTAAAGGTTATTGTTGACTTACCAAGTTTTGCAGAACGTGCAGCAAAAACAAAATTAACCAAAATTGGGTTAACACGAATAGAAGGAATAATTGCAGAATCAGGAAAACATCCAAATTATTTTTTAGAGCAAAATAAAGAAAAAGATTATGAAGAAATAATTTTCAAAGGAATTTCTGGAATTGCAAAATACTTTGATGAACTTTGGGTTAGAACTTCTGATATCCGAAGTGACGAATTCCAAAACCTTGAAGGTGCACCAAAAACCAAAGAAGCAAATCCAATGTTAGGAATGCACGGAATTCGATACAGTTTAAAAAACCCAAAAATATTTTTAGCAGAATTAAATGCATTAAAAAGAGTTTCAGAACAAAATAAAAAAATAGGTTTATTATTTCCCCAAGTAATTTCTGTTAAAGAAGTTAAAGAAATTAAAAAATATTTACAGCAAATTAAATTTGACAAAGCAAAAATAGGAGTAATGGTCGAAACTCCGGCATCTGTTCAAATAATTAAAGATATTTGTGAAGAAAAAATAGATTTTATCTCTTTCGGAACAAACGATTTAACTCAATATCTTTTAGCTGTTGACCGAGGGAATTCTGCAGTTCAGCATCTTTACAATGAGTTAAATCCAGCTATACTTTATCAAATCGCATATGTGATTCGTGTTTGCAAAAGATACAAAGTTGAAACAAGTATCTGCGGTCAAGCAGGAAGCAAAAAAGAAATGGTAAAATATTTAGTTGAACAAGGAATTGACAGCATAACAACAAATGCAGACATGGCAAAAGAAATTTCAGATTACATAGAGGAAATTGAAACAAACCTTGTAAAAGGAACTGATAAAGAACCGCGACAATATCAACCTGAAAAAAAAGAAGTTCCTGAAGAGAATAATATAGAAAATGTTAAGAACAAACCACAAGAATCTCAACAAACCCCTACACTAGTTGAGCAAAATAATACAAGTAAAATAAATAATGAAACAAATGATAATTCCATAGACCAGCAAGACAAAACAAATGTTGTGACAGAGGAACAAATTTCAGAAGATATTGAAGCAATTGAAAAAGAAAAACAAGAATATTTAGAATCTGGAAAAGTTGAAAAAGAACCTGTTGAAGAAACAATTGAAAATGAAATAGTTCAAGAAGAACCTGAAGAAAAACCCCAAGAAGATATTGAAGAAAACTTAAATGAAAATTTAGATGAATTAGCAAAAACTATGGAAAACAATGAAGAACCTAAAAAAGAATTTCTCCCACCTCAAAAAGTTAATGAAGACCTTGAAACAAATGTGGAAAAAGAGATTAAAGAAACTGAAAAAGAAAAACAAGAATATTTAAAATCTAAAAAAGGCGAAGAAAAAACCGAAGATGAAGAACTGGATATTTTCTAAAAATTTATAAACAAAAAAACCTTAATTAAATCATGGTAAAAAAGAAAATTATTCAAAAAAAGAAAAAACATACTAAAAAAACTCTTCCAAAAAATTCTGATGAAAAAGGAATAAAAAATTTAAATAATGAAAAAGAAATTGAAAAAATTTTAATTCAAAATTTTGTAGCTCTTCAAAAAGTTATGACTCATCTTTCTTTAAAATTTGAAAATTTAACATTACAAATTTCAAAGCTTTTAGAACTTTTTGAAATTTCTGCAAAATCATTGGCAAAAAGGGATTTTGAATCTGATCAAAGTAAAAAAGACGAAGAAAAAGTTATGAAAAAAATAGATACTCTTTTAGACCAAAACAAAATAATTGCAAGAGGATTAACTCTTATACATGAAAAAGACCCAAGAGAAATCCTTATTAGACAATCACCAAATTCACAAATTCAAAGACCAATGCAAAAACAACAATTCCAACCAAATCAACAAAGACCAATGGTTCACCCTCAACAAAATGCTTCAGAAACAATAAATACAGGAGG
>CAZTPM010000083.1:0-2279 GCA_964615065.1 Candidatus Woesearchaeota archaeon | reverse complement strand
ATTCTTGTTTATAAAATTAATTATTAATCTTCTGTTTCAACTCTTGGAGCGAGAATGAAGTTTAGGTTTACATTTTCTCCAATAAAATCTATTTTCAAGGGATGTTCGTTTGCAAAACTTAAAATTGTTTTATCGCAAAGTTTTGCACCCTTCAAAAACTTTTGTAAATAATCCAAACTATAACGTGCTTTGCAATTTTCTGCACGGATTTTTACTTCATCATCTGAAAATTCAGAATAAGCAGAATTCAATCCTCTTGCTTCAATAATAAATTTTTCATCTTTAATAATAAATGAACAAGCATCTGAGACAATTGCACAATCCTCTATTGAAGCAATTAAATCTACTGAATTTATTTCAACAAAAGAACTAAACTCCATGTTTGAAACTTTTGAATCAAAATCAACATCTTGGGATTCTAATTCAATTAAACTTAATGTAAAATTTCTTCGTATTTTATCTTGAATTTGGATTTGCAAAAGATTGTCTTTTCTTTCTAAAACAAGCGAACTTCCTGAGCCGCACCTTTTTAAAATTCTTTTCAAACTATCTAAATGAATTCCTAAAACTTCTTTGTCTGTTTCAAATAAAGAAAATGCACTTTTTGGAATTTTAAATCCAACCATAGCAACATTTGCAGGATCAATAGCACTAATGCTTAAACCAGTTTCATTGAATTTTATCCGAACTTCTGTCACAAGATCTGAAATTATTTCTACTCCTTTTGTTAAAACAACAGAAGAATCTAATTTAATTAACATATTATAGATAAAAGATCTTATCTTTTAAGTATTGTTATTGTGAAGTATAAGATATTTATTTAAAGTATTTGTGTTTTTCTTTCACATGGGAAACTTTGAAAAACCAGTTTCTGAAAAAGAACAACGCATCAGAAAAATAACCCAATTATATTATTCTAAACCAGAAATTCAAAAAGCTATTTTTGAATTTTGTCAGAACAGAGAAACAATTCCGCGTTTTTTTGAAGGTTTTGGGAAGCGACCAGATGGTTTTCAATATCCAAATGATATTTTTGAACTTGCAAAAAAAGGTGCAACATCTTTTCATTGTTCAGAAGAAATTTGGCAAGACCCTTTAAAATTAGTTACAGGAATGTCTGAAAAACAAGCAGATGAATTAAGAACTGGCTGGGACCTTTTGGTTGATATAGATAGCAAGTATATAGATTACAGCAAGATTTTTGCAGAACTTACAATTAATTTATTAAAATTCCATGGAATTAAAAATGTGGGGATTAAATTTAGTGGTTCAAAAGGATTTCATATAATTGTTCCTTGGAAAGCTTTTCCAAAAGAAATCGCAGGAGAAAAAACTTCAGACAAATTTCCAGAATACCCAAGAATTATAACAAATTATATTGCAGAAAAAACAAAACAAAAATTAATTGAAAAAGTAAGTGAACTTTCTAAACCAAATAAATATGTTAAAAATTTTCAAGCACCAGAAGAAGTCATCCCTGATTTAATTTTAGTTTCTCCACGACATTTATTTAGGGCACCATATTCTTTGCACGAAAAAACAGCTTTAGCAAGTGTTGTTTTAGACCCAGGCAGAATAAAAGATTTTGAATTAAAACATGCAGATTCTTTGAAAGCAAAAATAAAAAATTTTACACCAGATTGCGAAGAAGGCGAAGCAACCGAACTTTTGCGCGAAGCACTTGATTGGCAAAAACACAAAAGCCCCCACCAAGAAAAAAAAGATTTTGATTACAAACCAATTAAAATTGAAATTAAAAATTTGTCAGATAAAAATTTTCCTCCAAGCATCCAGAAAATTTTGCAAGGTTTGGCAGACGGAAGAAAAAGAGCACTTTTTATTTTGCTTAATTTTTTCCGCTCAATTGGAATGGACAAGGAAGAACTTGAAAAGAAAATTGAAAAATGGAATGAGAAAAATGAAGTTCCGATAAAAAAAGGATATATAATTTCTCAACTTTCTTGGAGTTATAGGAGAAAACCAATAATGCCTCAAAACTGTAAAGAATTTTATCAAGGGATTGGAGTTTGCGTTCCAGATAATTTTTGTAACACAATAAAAAACCCTGTTAATTATGTTGTGCGGAAAAGTTTTATTAGAGGGAAGAAGAAAAAATAAAATCTTTCATAACAAATTTTAAAAACAACAAATAACTATTTCTGTTATGAAAAAGAAGGTATTATTATTTGGAGTTTTATTTTTATCCTTGTTGTTTATTAATTCATTAATTCTTGCAGATGATGAAGCAGACGTTTCTAGTGAAAAATCCCAAATAGATA
>CAZTPM010000082.1:0-2309 GCA_964615065.1 Candidatus Woesearchaeota archaeon | reverse complement strand
AAGAAAATTTTGTTAATTCAGGAAAATTAAAAATGAAATATGTTCTTTGGTATAGGGATTTATTAGTTCTACACAAAAAAATAATGCACGGCCAGATAAAAGATTTGAAAGGAGTTGAAATTGACATGTGGCAAGAACGTGCAGAAGAATTTTTGAATGTAATGGCGACTTTAGTAAAAGAGATTATTGATTAATTTTAGTGAAAAGTCATAACAAAATTTAGCTCGTAGCATTAATATTTGTGTAACAGGAATTTAATAAATAAAAAAAAGAGGAATAGATTATCCTAATTATTTTCAAACACCTTCTTTAATAAAATTTAAATTATCAAAAAGATTTGAAAAAACACACTTCCAATTAATATTAGATATGCAATCGCACTTACAAGAGTAATAAATAATTGAAGTTTTAAACTAAATTTTAAAAGAATTTTATTCTCCTTGATTTATACAAATGTTTTCAACATATTTTTTAAGACTATTCAAGGCAAAAGGTTTTCTTAAAAAAGAAACACCATCAGAACCTAATTTTTCTTTGTATTTATTTAATGTATAATCATCTGCACCTGAAAGAACTAAGGTGTTTAATCCTATTCCTTTTAATTTAGAAACTAATCCAAGCCCGCCTTCACAAGAATCCCTTTTTGGATTTGTTCTTAACCCACCTAAAATAGCACATAAATATTTATCAGGATTTTTTAAAGATTGCTCTATTTTTTCTCCACTAACTTTTTGAAAAGAATAACCTTTTCTAGTAAGATAATCTTCAACAATATTTGATATCCCTTCATCATAAAAGTTAAGACCTAAAATTGGTTTTGTAGTTGGCATTTTTATTTTGCCTCTCCAGCTGGTTTATAAGAATCCATAATTTGTTTTGCTTTAAAATTTAAGTCAGCAAAATAATTTGATTGGCTTGCTATTAAACTAACCCCTCGAGTATATGCTTGACTAAGTAATTGCTGTGTAGCCAAAACTTTTTGTTCATCTTCATTTAATTTACTTTCATCAAGTTCTCCTTTTCCATTTACTGCTTTAACTAAAACTTCTTGCATAGAATAATTCTTTAAATTTTCAGGGATTTCAAATTCAAAACCTTTTGCAACTGTTTTGACAATTTTTTCCAAGTCCTTTAATTTTGCCATAGCCATTACTTCATTAACTTGTTTAGCTATTTTTAAAGAAATATCATAATTAGTTTCATAAGTAGGTTCTCCTACAACACCCAATTGTTCACCTTCTTTCTTTTTTTGATTATAAGTTTCTTGCTTTATTTTATTAGCTTTTTCACTAAACATAACTTCATTATATGTTTGTTCTCCTCCAGCCACACCTAATTGACCATACATAAAAGGATTTGTTTTCACAGCATTGCTTCCAACTATGTTTTGAATAAACTTATCTTCTAAAGTTTTTTTTACATTATCTGCAATCATTTCTTCTTTTGTTGTTTCTTTTTTAGTTGTCATAACAATTCAATGAAATTAATCTTTATAAATATTTCTATTTTGTTACCCTCCTATAAAAGTAACACTATTTAGTAGAATTATCTTCATATAGCACACTTACTTTTCCTGGAAGTTTTGATTTGATTTGCTTGAAAATTTTTCTTGTAAAGATAACATTTCTTTGATTTGGAACAGCGACGAAAAATATTCTTGAGCCCTTCTTAAGAATCGCAGCCTTGCTTGCAGATTTTCCAAAAGCTAATTGCATTCCTGTTTGCATTCTATCTGCACCTGCACCTGTCAGCATTTTATTTTCCCTTTGAACGTGATGCGGAAACGGAATCACCTTGAATAAATATTGGCCATTTAATTCTTTGTCAAGTTTTTTATTGATAAATTGCCTGCAAGCCTCAAGTGCATTGTGTCTAAGTTGAACTTTTTCAGCAGAAACCAAAGTTAATTCATAAGGTAATTTACCTTCTTTTAAAAGAGGTTCTTTGCCCATTGTAAACTTCACGATTTTCTGCTGTGGCACAGTTTTAATATAAGATTTTTGCCTTCGTTTACTAATCCGAGTAAACGGCGTAACTTTCTTCTTTGAATATGCTGCTGCTTTTCTTAATGATGCCATTTAAAAGAAACCCTCTGGTTTCTTTTGAACTTCCTCAAAGTGCGGAAAGGCGATTTTAAATGCACTCGGCAAAATCTCATAGAAAGGAAACCAAAAATTAATTTGAACTTCCTCAAAGTGCGGAACAGCGATTTTTTTAATTGCCTCCGACGAAAATCGCACATTTAATTTTTTTATTTTCATTACATCCACGGCGAGGATACCCCAACTTTTAAGTTGAGTGAGGAATCG
>CAZTPM010000081.1:0-2327 GCA_964615065.1 Candidatus Woesearchaeota archaeon | reverse complement strand
CCAAAAATAAACTCTGCTGAAAAAGTTTTTAGTTTTAGCTTTAACTTTAGTTTCCATAAAATGAACTGAGAACTGTTGTTTTTAAGATTTTTGCGAAGTTATAAAAACTCTTTTTTCTCATTATTCCCATGTTATACTTAATAGGACTTGGATTGAATTATGATGGAATTTCTGAATATGGATTAGAAATTGCTAAAAGATGTAAGAAGGTTTATTTGGAAAATTATACTGTGGATTTTCCATATTCATTGCAACAATTAAAGGACGTGATTGGAAAAAATATTGCCCTTGCTGATAGAGATTTTATTGAAAAATTTGAAATTGTTGACCAAGCAAAAAATTGCAATGTTGCTCTTTTAATTTATGGTTCTCCTTTGACTGCTACAACTCATATAAGTTTAATTCAAGAAGCAAAATCATCTGGAATAAAATATCAGATTATTTACAATGCTTCTATTTTTGATGCTATTGGAGAAACAGGTTTGCAGTTGTATAAATTTGGCAAAATCGCAAGTATACCTGCTTGGAAAAAAAATTACGAGCCAGATAGTTTTATGGAAATTGTAAAACAAAATTTAGCTTCTCAAGCACATAGTTTGATTCTTATTGATATTGGATTAGAATTTCCAGAAGCATTAGAGCAATTAGAAAAAGCTACAAAAAAACATGATTTGAAATTAAAAAAATTAATCATTTGCCAAAAATTGGGCACAAAAGAACATAAAGTTCTTTATCGAAATTTTGAAGAAATGAAAACTTTCACAGGAATTAGAAAACCTTATTGTTTAATTATTCCAAGCAAACTTCACTTTGTTGAAAAAGAATTTTTAGAAAATTTATAATAAATTTTATTGATAAAAAGAAAAGGGATTTCCAAATAAACTAAAATAAACAATTTCTTGAACTTCTTCAAGATGAGAAGAACCTGAGAATAATAAACCTGTATCTATTTCATTGATTGCAAGAAAAATAGGATTTTTTAAAGAAGTTGCTAATTGAGCATCATAAATTTTTCTTTTTTCAGGAGTCAAAGTAATTAATCTTTCTTGTATACTTCCATTTCTTACATTACTTTCTAAATTCAACATCTAAATAATTCAAGTTCTTTCTTTTTAAAGATTTGTGTAATATAAACATTATTTTTATAAATCACTTATTCGTGATTAAAATATGTATGATTTTAAAGAAATTGAAAAACAGATATTAAAATTCTGGGAAGATAAAAAAATATTTGAAAAACTTCGTAAGAAAAATAAAGGGAAGAAAAAATGGAGATTTATAGACGGACCAATAACTGCAAATAATCCTATGGGAATTCATCATGCATGGGGTAGAACTTACAAAGATTTGTTCCAAAGATTTAAAGCAATGCAAGGTCATGAAATGCGATACCAAAATGGATTTGACTGCCAAGGACTTTGGGTTGAAAGAGAAGAAGAAAAATCTTTGGGTTTAAAAAATAAAGAAGATATTGAAAAATTTGGCATTCTAAATTTTGTAAATGCGTGCAAAAAAAGAGTTGAAAAATTTTCAAAAGTTCAAACAGACCAATCAATAAAATTAGGTTACTGGATGGATTGGGATAATTCTTATTATACAATGAGCAATCAAAATAATCTTCATAATTGGCATTTAATAAAAACTTATTTTGAAAAAGGTTGGCTTTACAAGGGAAAAGATGCAGTTCCTTGGTGCTGGAGATGTGGAACAGCAAGTTCAAAACATGACATTTCTACTGAAGGCTATAAAGAAGTAACACACAAAGCACTATTCATGCAATTTCCAATTAAAGAAAAACCAAATGAATATTTTTTAATTTTCACAACAACTCCTTGGACTGTTCCTGCAAATGTTGCAATTGCTGTTAATGAAAATATAGATTATGTTAAAGTAGAAAATGAAGGGCTGTTTTATTGGATTGCTGAAAAAAGGGTTCAAGAACTTGAAGGAGATTATAAAATTATTGAAAAAAAGAAAGGGAAAAAACTTGAAGGAATTGAATATATAATGCCATATGCTTCATTAGAAGTTCAAAAAAATTCTCCACATAAAGTTTGTTTATGGGATTTAGCTTCTGAAGAAGAGGGAACCGGAATTGTGCATATTGCTCCTGGATGTGGTGCAGAAGATTTTGATTTGGGAAAAAAAATAGGATTACCTGCAATATCCCCTTTAAATGAAGCTGGAATTTACGACGAAGGCTATGAACAATTTAGTTTAAAAAAATATTTTGAAGTAAATAAAGAAGTATTAGAAGATTTGGATGCAAGAAGATTTGTATACAAAATAGTTCCTTACAAACATAGATATCCCCACTGTTGGAGATT
>CAZTPM010000080.1:0-2346 GCA_964615065.1 Candidatus Woesearchaeota archaeon | reverse complement strand
GCGGGCGAAAGGATTCGAACCTTCGTAAGCACTAAGCTAACAGATTTTGAGTCTGCCCCGTTTGACCACTCCGGCACGCCCGCATAACAAAGCAGTGTGCTGGTGGTTTAAAAAACCTGTCCGGCACGCCCGCATATTAATAAAAATACCACAAATCAGCAATATAAAAATCTTTAGAAATCTATTTTAATTTTTTTTTCAAGTTCAACCAAATCCTTTTTTAAGGTATCAATAGCCTTTTTAAAAAGGCCTTCAGCACTAAATTGGCCAAAAGATTCTAATAAAATTACAAGTTCATTTGTTTTCTTAATTTTAAGGGTCTTGTTCTTTTTTTGGCAAATTACTTCGCACCTGTCCTCAACTCCTTCTTTTAAATTATCCAAAATAATAATTTTGTTTGCTTTTTCTTTTGTCTCATTATTGGGGCAAGCCCTTTTTATTTCTTCAGATAAACTTTTATCAATTTCTAATTCACAAATTTCCCTATAAAACATTAAACCAGGTGAAAATTTTGCATGCTCACTTCCTTTTCCAAATTTTCCTGTTGCCGTTAAACTAATTTCTTGGCCTTTACTTAATGCAGTTAATGGAATTTTATCGTAAACAATTTCAGCACCTTTTAATTCTCCTGAATAAACAAAACCTTCTTTTTTAGATTCAAGTTTTAATTTTGTCTTTTTTTCATCAAGGTTTCCCCCCATCTTTATTGGAACTAAACCAATTCTATGTGCAATTGTTTCATCATACAAGGGGGAATCGTTTTTTGAAATTTCAACTTCTTCAATAGCAAAAACAGAAATTTCATTTACATACCTTCTAATAGCATTTGCTAAGCTTTCTAAAAGTTCTGCTGAAATAACAATTGCATTTTCTTTTTTTTGTATTTGTTTCATTTTTTAAGATATTTTATTTTACTTTTAAACTTATGGCCTTCTTCCACGTCTCCCACCTTTTTTCTTTGGCCCTCCCCTTGGAATTCTTGTTGTATCAAGGATATTTAAAATTTTAAAACCTTCTCTTGTCAAGCTTTTAATTATTGCATTTGCCCCCGGGCCTGGAGCAGGATTTCTAGTCTTTGCACGAATTCTAACATATAAAGATTTTACATTTATCTCTTTTAAATTTTCAGCAACTCTCTTTGCAATAAACATTGCAATTGTTGGATTTGCTTTAAGCCTGCCGTGTTTTGTAATCATCCCCCCTGTAACTTTTGTTAAAGTTCTGCCAGACATGTCTGTGACATGAACAAGTGTATTATTAAAAGAAGTATAAATATGTAAAATAGCTTCAGATTCTTTTTTGGATTTTTCTTTAACAAATTTTTCCGGTTCTTTTTCTTTAGTATCTTTTTTAATTTCTTTAATATCCTCTTCAATTTCATCTACAACTTTTTCAACATCTTTTATTTTTTCCTCAGCCATTTTTTCAATTTTTTCCAATGTTTTCTTAGGCATTTTGTTTTTCTTGTTCAGGTTTATTTTCTTTAATTTTTTCAATCTTTTCCTTAACTTTTTCAGCTTGCTTTTTCTTTTTTATTAAAATTTTATCTTCAAGTAAAACAGGAACAACATAAGAAGGGCTATCAACAGCATTACCTTTTATTAAAACTTTTTTATGTGTAATTAATTGTCTTGCTTGTTTTGGGGTTCTTGCAAGATTTTTATTAATCAAAACTGTTTGAAGTCTTCTTTTCAAATAATCTTCAACATTTAAAGAAAGTACTTCTGCAAGTGAACTAACTTTAATGCCTATTTTCCCTAATTGATTAAAGAATTCTTTTTTTTCAGCTTCGTTAGAAGAAATTAAATTTTTTGCTTTTTCCCGAATAGAATTAATTTTTGCTTGTGCTTTCCAAATTTCTTTTTTATTCTTTAAACCAAAACTTTTTTTTAATTTTGCCTCTTGTTCCAATCTTTCTTTATCAAAAGGGGTTTTTGGTCTTGAATATTTTTTATGTTTTCTTTTCATTATTTCTTACCCCCATTGGTTTTGAAGGAACTTTGCTTTTCTTTTTAATTCCGCCAGCTTTTTTTCTGTTTTTCCTAAAATTACTTCTTGTTCTTTGCCCTCTTACAGGCAATCCGGCAGCATGACGGATTCCACGATATGATTTTATTTTTTTTAAACGTTTAATATCAAATTCTTTTTTTAATTCTAAATCACCCCCAACCAGATATTTGTTTTCACCAGTTTCAAAATCTTTTAAACGATTAAATAAAAATTCAGGAAGTTTTGGATTTTTAATAAATTCAGAAATCCTTGCAAGTTCTATTGCCGTTAAAGAACCAATTGTTCTATTTTTATCAATTTTTAGAATTTTGCATAATGCATTTGAAACACTCCAAG
>CAZTPM010000079.1:0-2385 GCA_964615065.1 Candidatus Woesearchaeota archaeon | reverse complement strand
ATTGCAAGAATTGAAAGTCTAATTTTAGGCAAGGGCGTTGAAGATGCAATAATCAGAGCAAAAGCATACATTGAAGCGGGAGCGGATGCAATTATGATACATCACAAAGATAGTGATATTACTTTACTAAAAGAATTTTGTAAAGAATATCCTAATTTCAGCAACAATACCCCCTTAGTTTTGGTTCCTAGCGCATATAGTCACATGACCGAAAAAGAATTAAGTGAAATTGGCGCAAATGTTGTTATTTATGCAAACCACCTACTAAGAAGTGCTTACCCTGCCATGAAAAAAGTTGCCGAAAGCATCTTAGAAAACGAAAGAGCAAAAGAAGCCGAAAAATATTGTATGTCCATTAAAGAGATACTTAATCTAATTCAGGGGACAAGATGATAAATGCAAAAGATTTTTTACAGAAACTTAAAGAGATGAATATAAATTATTTTTCTGGAGTTCCAGATTCCACATTCAAAGAACTTACCAGTGAAATTTGTGAAGATTCTGAAGTATCACACAGAGTCGCCGCAAATGAATGCGAAGCAATTTCTCTTTCTTCGGGCTATCATTTAGCAACTGGGAAGGTGGGTATTAGTTATATGCAAAATTCAGGACTTGGGAAAACAATTAATCCCTTAACTTCTCTTTTATCAAGAGAGGTATATTCCATTCCCTCGATTCTATTTATAGGACACAGAGGAAAGCCAGGAGAAAAAGATGAGCCACAGCACAAAATGATGGGAAGAGTTACAATCCCATTACTCGAAATTTTGGAAATTCCATATAAAATCTTGCCAAAAGAAATCAATGATGCCACAAAATTAATCGAAGACATGAAAAAATTAGCAAAAAAAACAAATTATGCCACCGCGATTATAATAGAAAAAGGAACCTTTGAAAAAAGAGAAAAAAGAGAAATTAAACAAAATTTAGAATTAAGTCGAGAAGAATCAATAAAGGAAATAGTTGATAAACTATCAGAGAATTCAGTAATCATTTCAACAACAGGAAGGACTTCCAGAGAGTTATTTGAATATAGAATCTCCAAGAATCAAACCCCAAGCGATTTCTTAACTGTAGGTAGTATGGGGTGTTCCTCAGCTATTGCTACAGAGATTGCAATGCAAAAACCCGATAAAGATATTTATTGTTTTGATGGGGATGGAGCAGCAATAATGCAAATGGGGGCATTCGCAACAATCGGAAACATGTCCCCAAAAAATTTCAGGCATATATTATTTGACAACAATTCCTATGATTCTACGGGAGGACAAAAAACAATTTCCAATTCTTTAAATTTTGAAAAAATTGCATCAGCTTGTGGATACAACTACACAAACACCGTTCTCAATAAAACTGAATTAAATGAAGAATTAGATAAAATTAAAACTATTTCTGGTCCGACATTAACTGTTATAAAAATAAAAAAAGGAGCAAGAAAAGATTTAGGGAGACCCACCACAACCCCCCTTCAAAATAAAGAGGTTTTTATGTCTAATTTAAAATGAGACAAAAAAAATATTGTGGGGATTCAAGTTTAGAAAAATTATCCGAAATATTAGAAAATGAAAAAGCCAAAAAAATCTTTTTAGTAACTGGACAAAAATCATTTAAATTATCAGGTGCAAAAAACAAATTAAACAAAATTTTAACTAATAATTACAATATCGAGGGGTTTTCAGATTTTTCTCCAAATCCAAAACTTGAAGATATCAAAAGAGGTTTCGTAAAATTTGAAGAAAAAGATTATGATATTATTATAGCAATCGGCGGAGGAAGCACAATCGATGTAGCTAAAACAATAAAATTACTTCATTTCAACAAATCCAAAACAGAAATCCCATTAGTTGCAATCCCGACAACAGGCGGAAGTGGAAGCGAGGCAACACATTTTATAGTTTATTATATCGACAAAGAAAAACAATCAAAAGGAGTGCCAGGATTAACATTACCAAACTATGTGATTTTAGATCCTTCTTTAATAATGTCTTTGCCAAAATCGATTATGGCTTCAACCGGAATAGATGCATTGGGGCAAGCAATAGAATCTTACTGGTCCATTAGCTCAACCGAAGAATCAAAAAAATTAGCAAAAGAAGCAATAATATTAGTTCTAGATAACATCCTAGATGCGGTAAATAATTCAACACCAGAAACAAGGTACAAAATGATGCAAGCAGCAAATATGGCGGGCGCTGCAATAAATATCTCAAAAACAACAGCATGCCACTCAATAGCATACCCAATTACTTCGTATTTCAAAATATCTCATGGACATGCAGTGGGAATGACACTAGGCGAGTTGATTAAATTCAATTATGGAGTTTCTGAAAAAGATTGCTCAGATAAAAGAGGAGTCAATTATATCAAAAACACAATTATGGAAAT
>CAZTPM010000078.1:0-2457 GCA_964615065.1 Candidatus Woesearchaeota archaeon | reverse complement strand
TCTCTTTTTACTAAAGAAGATTTAGTTAAAATTTCTAAACTGAATTTATTTTTGTGGGGGGAATTGTTTATTACTTCCAAAATCTTTTTTGTTAATTTTAATTTCCCTTCAAGAGGCATATAACAATCACAAACACTTGATAACCAAATGTGCCCTGCTTTATTTTTCTTTAATTCTTTTTCTAATAATTCAGGACAATTAATTTTTGCAAAAACAAATTTTCCCCACTCTTCCTTAATATTTTGAAATCTTCGTATGAAATCTGCATAACAATATTGACACCCGTGCTGGCATCCAGTATAAGGATTAATCACATAATCTGTTAATTTTGATTTAACCATGCAACTCTTGGTTTTAATTTCCTTTAGAATCATTATATTTTTATCTCCCTTACCCAAGCATGCTCGCCTTCTTTAAAATCCTGAAAGGATTTTATCTTTAAAGATTTTTTGAAAAGTGGGCAGTCGAGGACAAATGTTTCAAATTCACCACCTTCTCCTGCAGGATGAATTTTGTATTTTTGTTTTAGAATTTCAACTTCTTGTATAAATTTTTTATTTATTTTTCTTCCAAGCCAAGTTTGGTTTAAGGGATAAGCTGCAACTGCTGTTATTATTATTTTAAACTTGTTTTCAATTAATTCTTGCAAATATTTTATTTCGTCTTTTTGCCAAAGAGGATTAATACATTTTAAACTTAATTTATCACAAATTTTCTGAATTCTTGAAGATTGGTAAATAGAATGTAAAGCCCCTGTAACAATACCCTGAATTTTGTATTTCTTTTTTGCCTTTGCAATAATTTTTTCTAAATCTTTTAATTCTTTTTCTTTTTCACCTCTTGTTTTCTGAAACAGCAAAGGCAAGCCCATAACTTTTGCTTGGGATTTTGTTTTTTTTATTGAAGGCGTGTGAAACATGTAACTCTCTTTATTCCTTGAGATTATAGAAATCAAACAAGTTAATTCGTGTCCTGCTTGCTTTGCTAAATATGCAGAATAAACAGAATCTTTGCCTCCTGAAAATAAAACAGCTGTTTTCATAATTAAAAAAGAGGGGTTTAGGTTTTTAAGGATTTGCAACTCGGCAGGCTTGTTGATATTAAAAAATTATTAACCTCAAACTTAGCAAAGTTTAACTAATCAAACAAATTTGCCAAGGGGTTTCCAAAATCTTTGTTGATTTTTTCTAAACGTTGCTTTTTTTCATCATCAAGTTCTTCTATTTTTTCTTCAATTTCTTCTTTTAAATCTACAAAAGGATCTGGGTTGTGTTTTAGGAAAACATGTTTTAGCCAAATGAAAATTTCATCAAAATGGTTTTCTTGTTCAAGCCAAACTTTTTTTTGGGTTTCTAAATGAAGTAATGGAAAAAAAGAAATTATTCTTTCCTCCCGGCTTGAGCCAATAAAATCTGTGTAAGAGATTTTTTTGTGCTCTTTGTTTTCATCAAAATATTTGAAAAGGTTTTTGTAAAGTTGGGAAATTTTATTTTTTATGTTGAACTTTTTCTTTGGAAGGGAAATTCCTGCCTCCCTAAAAGCGTTTTTATTTAGGATTTCTTTTTTAATTCTTCTATTTTCTGTTCCAATTGCTTTGTTAAGTGCTTCCATAAGTTCTTGCAAGGTAACCTTTTTCATTCTTGGAATCGGGCTTCGCAGAATTAATTCAGGAATTGCCTCGTCAAGTTCAATTCTTTCTAATGGTTTTGATGTTTTTTTCTTTGAACCAAATAAAATCTCGTCAATGCTCTTGATATATTTGTTAAGAAGGATTTCTGATTTTATTCTTAGCAAAAGAGCAGCTGCAAAAAGCACTTTACTTGAGACAAAAAAGTCAGCTTCTTCAAGTTCTTGGGCAATTAAAAGATATTTATCTGTTAAAATCGTTAGGTTGATATCCCAGGGGTCAAGTTGCTCTGTGTTTATCAAATCATAAATAATTTCTTGCCATCCCAACTCGCGATTAAATAGAAGGTTTTGAATTTGTTCTTGTTTCACACTCTCTTTTTCCATGTTTTATATAACAAAAGTATTTTTATAAACATTTGTAGTTAACAAAAATTAAGAGCCGTAGTTATTAAAAAACACAAAAAATTACTACTTTTAACAGATTACTCCCTGTCATCATTTAATGGTAACATGAACGAAACATTTAAATAGCAAAGAGATTTAGATTTGTTATCACCTCTTTTTACCCAGGAGAAGCTTCAGGTCGACTTTTTTTTGACTTGAAGAATCTCTTAGGGTTATAATAATCACTTGACTTTATCAAATTTAATAATCTCAAAAAAGAGAAAATTGTGGGCTTATTAATAATTATTATTATTATTGCCCAATTATATTTATCAAGAACTTTTTACTCTTTCTTCACTTCAACTTCTTTCTTTTCTTCAATTTCTTGTTTAGAATTAAATTCAGAATAATGACATTTTCCACAATAAACTCTGTCTTTTGTAA
>CAZTPM010000077.1:871-2571 GCA_964615065.1 Candidatus Woesearchaeota archaeon | reverse complement strand
GTAAATAAAAACCCTTAAAAACTAAGTTCTCTACTATTCCACATGAAAAAAAAAGGGGCAGGTGATTTCTTTAAAAAGTTATGGTATCTTTTATGGAAAGATGAAAGTTTGAAAGGGTGGATTTTTTCAATCATTTTTTTATTTATTTTTATAAAGTTTATATTTTTTCCTGGGCTAAGTTTGGTTACAGGGACAGAATTGCCTCTTGCAATTGTTGAGTCATGTAGTATGTATCACAAGGCAAATGTTTTTTCAAATTTTAATAATTGGTGGGAAAGGCATGATTTAAAGTATGCTGATTTTTCAATAGATGAGGTTGTATTTTCTAATTTTGTTTTTAAGAGGGGATTTAGTAAAGGAGATATTTTATTTATTGTCCGTGCAAAACCAGAAAAGTTGGAATTAGGAGATGTGATAATTTTTGATGCTTCCCCTGCTTATCCAAATCCACTTATACATAGAATAATTGAAATTAAACAAGAAGACGGAAAATTTGTTTTTTCAACGATCGGAGACAATAACAACGGGCAATTAAGTGTTGAAAGAGAAATTCCTGAGGACAAATTAGTTGGAAAAGCTGTTTTTAGAATTGCTCCTTTTGTTGGTTGGGGAAAACTTATCTTTTATGATTGGAGAAATCCTGTTTCTGAAAGGGGATTTTGTGGTGAGAATCAATAAAAAACTATTTAAACCAAGATAGTTACAAAAAAGAAAACAAAATGGAATTTTGTCCGAAATGCGGTGCGGTTCTTGTAGAAAAGAGAAAAAATTATGGTTGTCCCAGATGTAATTATTCTGCAAAAGGAAAAACTAAGATTTGCACTTCTGAAAAAATCAATGAAAAAAAAGAAGTTGTTGTTATTTCTGATAAGGCTATAGAAATTAATCCGATAGTTGAAAAACCTTGTAAGAAATGCAAAAACAAACATGCTTATTTTTGGACAATGCAAACGCGTTCATCTGATGAAGCCGAGACCAAATTTTTTAAGTGCACAAAGTGTGAGTTTCTTTGGAGAGAATATCGGTGATTAATTTGCTTCGCCGATTCTTTCTGAAAATCCACATTTTCCACATTGAATTAAAATAAGATTATCTTCGTCTGAATAAAAAATTCCCATATCTATTATTCTTGCTTTGTCATATCCACATTGTTTGCACTTGTGAGGGTATGTTGCAAAAATATCTTTATTTTCAGCTACGCCTTTTCCTATTTTTGATTTTTTGTTAATCTTTTCTCCAACTTTTAAGAAATTTTTATTGTTTATTTCTAATTTATAATCACACTTTGTGCATTTTAATAAAATGCTTTTTTCATGTTTTTCAAATTTCAGTAAACTTTTACATTTTGGGCAAAACTTTAATACCATAAATAAAAAAACAAAAATACTTTTAAAAACTATTAGTTTTATATATTAACATGGTTCCATAGCTCATGGATTCCTTTTTAGAAAAAAGAAATTACATTGGTAGAAAATGGGTTTTTCTTTTAGAAAAAGAAAAGCTACATTGTAAAAGAAAACTAAGAGACCTTTGCTATGAATCCAAAACAGAAATGGCTCCATAGCTCACGGGTTTCTTTTTAGAAAAGAAACTACGTTGGTAGAAAAATCTTAAAAAGAGATTTATTCGCTACGAGCCCAAAACAAGAAATGGCTCCATAGCTCACGGGTTTCTTTTTAGAAAAGAAACTACGTTGGTAG
>CAZTPM010000077.1:0-771 GCA_964615065.1 Candidatus Woesearchaeota archaeon | reverse complement strand
TTAAAAAGAGATTTATTCGCTACGAGCCCAAAACAAGAAATGGCTCCATAGCTCAGTTTGGTAGAGCACTGGACTCTTATATCATATGGGGACAATGTCCCCCTAACAAGTCACCCCCTAAGGAATTGGGGATTTTCAAAACATCTCAATGAAAATCCTTAGGGTATGTAGAAGAAATCCAGGTGTCGGGGGTTCAAATCCCTCTGGGGCCGTTTTTATTTTTTCTTACTAAATCTTTTAGCACAAAATAATAACATATAAAAAGTATAAAATAAATTACATTTAAAATTATTTTTTAATATTCTTAAGATTTCTAGCTAAAATAGCTCTTCTTTCTATTTGTCTTGTTACTTTTATTTTTCTCTCTCCAATTTTTGTTGGGTTTTGTATTACATCGCCTGCTTTAGCAGAAATGATTTTATCAAGCAGAACCATTGGAATCTTTTTGCCAACAGGTATTCCAAACTCACGATGTAACGCACCTTTTTTCAATTTGATTTTCTGTATCCATTTCACCATAATTTATACAAGAAAAAATAGAATATAAACTTTTCTAATTTAAAATTACAAATTAACAACTAATTAATTTCAATTTAGGGGTGTAGTAGTTTATCTTATTAAGCTTTGAATGTTTTCAATGGCGTCTGCAACGTTTACGCCTTTTTTCGTCAACTTTATTAATTTTATTCGCCCCTTTTTTTCAAAGTCAACCAATCTCAATGCTTCTAATGTTTGCAGTATTTTTACTGCATGGCTGTAAGTGCAATCCAC
>CAZTPM010000076.1:0-2586 GCA_964615065.1 Candidatus Woesearchaeota archaeon | reverse complement strand
TCAATGCTTCTAATGTTTGCAGTATTTTTACTGCATGGCTGTAAGTGCAATCCACTTCTTTAGCTAAAATACTACCATACCTCATCCGCGAATTCTTTTTTAAAGAGACCAACATAAGTGCTGGCTTTCTCCTAAAAAAGATGTCAAAATTGTCTTTCATTTTAGATGTGTGTAGTTTAATATATACATTCCAGGAACCATGTTCCTTTTAAATGTTTTCTAATCTATATATTAAATTATATACTTTTAAACCTATCGTTTTATTAATTTTATAATGGTTACACATTTTTAGGGGAACCACAAGATTATAAAATAGTCTTTCTATGTTTTATTATGAAAAAGAAAACAAAAATTCTTGCTGTAGGAGATTTGCATGGGGATACGGGTCTTGCTAAAAAACTTGCAGAAAAAGCAAAAAAAGAAAATGTTGATTTGATTATTCTTGCAGGCGATATGACTTGGTTTGAGCAATCTTTGAAAAATTTGATTGGGCCATTTGCGAAAACAAAAAAGCCGGTTTTGATGATCCCTGGAAATCATGAATTTGTTGCAACAAATGATTTTCTTGTTGAAATGTATGCTCCTGAAACTAAAAATTTGCATGGTTATTCTTTTATTAGGGGGGATCTTGGGATTTTTGGTGCAGGCGGGGCAACCCAAGTTGGTCCTGCTTCTATTTTAAGTGAGAGGCAAATGTTTGCTCTTTTGAAAAAAGGTTTTGAAAAAGTTAAGACGCTTCCGAAAAAAATTATGATTACGCACGAGCATCCAAAAGGGAGCAGGTCTGATTTTTCAGGATATATCTCTGGAAGTAAAGGCATTGCAAAAGCAATTAAAGAATTTAAACCTGATTTGCATATTCATTCGCATATTCATGAGGCAGAAGGTGCAGAAGAGAAAATAGGAAAAACAAAAGTTGTTAATATTGGAAAGCACGGAAGAATTTTTGAGGTTTAATACAAAAAATTATAAAACCTTTTCTTCTAAAAACAATAATGAGAAAAAAACAAACTAAAACAAAAGAAGAAAAGTATGCTGAAGAATATTTCCCTGTCGATGAAACTGATTTAAAGTACACTACAGAAAAACAAGAAAAAGAACTTGTTTTAAATCCTAAAACAATAGTTGAAAAACCTTACACTCGGTTTTCAAAAAATGAAATTGAAAAAGTTGAAAAGGTTTTAAAACCGGGGAAGAAAACCAAGAAAAAAGTTTCTAAAAAAACAACGAGGAAAAAACCTATTTATTCACCACCAAAAATTTCTTTGAAAAAAAATGGTTATGAATTAATTATTACTGAAAAGCCACAGGCAGCTGCGAAAATTGCAAAAGCTCTGGGGAATGTTGTTCAAAAAAATAATAATAAAATTGCATATTATGAAGTTGATAGGAATGGAAAGGATTTGGTTGTGGCTTGTGCTGTTGGGCATTTGTTTACCTTGAAACAAAAAGAACCAGGCCAGAAAATTCCTATTTTTGATATTGGATGGCTTCCGAATTATATTGCAAGAGCAAAAGATTTTACAAAAAGATATTATGACACTATTTTAAAACTTGCAAAAAGTGCAGGAAGTTTGACTGTTGCAACAGATTATGATATTGAAGGAGAGGTTATTGGTTTTAATGTTGTGAGATTTATTTGTGGGCAAAAAGATGCGAACCGAATGAAGTTTTCAACACTTACTGAAAAAGAATTAAATGATGCTTATGAAAATAAATCTAATAAGATAAATTGGGGGCAGGCGATTGCAGGTGAGACACGTCATTATCTTGATTGGTTTTATGGGATTAATCTTTCGCGTGCTTTAATGAATTCTATTAAAACAACAGGAAAGTTTAGAATAATGTCGATTGGAAGGGTTCAGGGTCCTGCATTAAATTTGATTGTGAAAAAAGAAAAAGAAATTCAGGCATTTAAACCAGAACCTTATTTTCAAGTTTTTATAACAATTGAAGACGAGAAAAATAAATTAGAGTTAAAATACAATAAAGAAATTTTTGATGAAAAAGAATTAAAAAATTTTGAGGGTTTGAAAGGGAAATTTGTTCAAGCTGAAGTAAAAAAAACTTTTCAGAGCTTAGCACCCCCATCGCCTTTTAATTTGACGACTTTACAAACAGAGGCGTATAAATTTTATGGAATTATTCCTTCAAAAACTTTGCAGATTGCTCAATCACTTTACCTCGCTGGTTTGATTTCTTATCCGAGAACTTCTTCTCAGCAACTTCCAGATTCAATTGATTATAAAACAATTTTAAAAAAAGTTGCTTTTAAATTCAAGGCTGAAAAATTAATTGTCAGGTCAAAACCCATTCAAGGTAAAAAAACAGACTCGGCACATCCGTCGATTTATCCGACAGGGAATTTTCAGATTTTGTCTGGGCAAGACGAGAAGATTTATAATTTAATTGCAAAAAGATTTGTTTGTCTTTTTTGTGATAATGCTAAAATTGAAAATAAAAGGATTAATGTGAAGGTTGATGGGTTTTTGTTTAGTGCTAAGGGGTTTGAAATTAAGAAAAAATCATGGATGGAAATTTATCCTTCAAAATTAAAAGAGAATTTTGTTCCTGATTTTAATGGAG
>CAZTPM010000075.1:0-2596 GCA_964615065.1 Candidatus Woesearchaeota archaeon | reverse complement strand
ACATACTAAAAAACAAATTTTGAAGAAATTCCCAGAAATTAAAGATAAAATTGAAATTTTGTCTCCAGCAGTCCCAACACAAAAATTGAAAAGAAAAAGAAATAGGTCAATAACAATTTTGTATGTTTCAAGATATTTTTGGGTGAAGGGAGGCCTAATTGCTTTGAAAGTCCTTTCAAAAATAAAGAAAAAATACAGAAATCTTGTTGAAATAAAATTCATTTCTGATGTCCCAGATGAAATAAAAAAAGAATTTTCAGATATAAATATAAATAATTTAATTTCTCAAGAGAATTTATTTAAAATTTACCAAGAAACAGATATTTTATTCTATCCAGGAATAGCAGATACTTTTGGCTTTGCTCTTCTTGAAGCAATGAGTTTTGGGATTCCAATTGTTTCCATAAATACCAATGATACTCCTTCCAGAAAGGATATAGTTGAAAATGGAAAAAACGGTTTAATTTTTGATGTGGATAGAAAGATAACGCGTTTTAGAGAGAAGGATTATGTAGAAATGAATTTGAAAATTGGAAAAAAAGTGGAAGAAAGGTTATTTCAAAATCTCTCAAAATTAATTGAAAACAAAAGTCTTCGTGAAAAAATGTTAAAAAATTGTCAAAAAATTATTAAAGACGGAAAGTTTTCAGTAAAAGTGAGAAACGAAAAGTTAAAGAAAATTTATGCAGAGGCTTTGAAATGAATAGATTAACTCTTGACGAACATACCCCCTTAAAGGATCTTCCTCCCCAATTTAGCCTTTCGTGGAATAAGGCGGTAGTTGAATCCTATCCAAACATAAAATCTTTGTATTTCATAAATGAAAATAAAGACCTTTTCTTTCCTTTAATGGAGGTGAATAGCAAATTTTTTGGAAAGAAAATCGTTTCCTTGCCTTTTATTGATTTTGGAGGTGTTGAGGGAAAGTTCAAAAAAGAAGAAATAAAAGAAACAATAAATTCTTTTCCAAAAAATTTGAAATATGTTGAAATAAAAATTTCGGAGTCCCAAAAAAATTTTGGTGAAATGAAATTATTGTTGGAAAACCTAAAGTATAAATTAGTTCAAAAAAGAAAAGAGGCCATTATTAATTTAAAGAGCCCAGAAGAGATGTTTAAAGATCTAAAAAGAGTTATAAGAAAAGCAATAAGAAAAGCAAAAAAAAATGACTTAAAGATAAAGATTAACGAAATTGGGGGTGTTTCAAAATTTTATAAGTTATATTCAAAGAATATGAATTTGTTTGGTTCTCCTCAGCATTCCAAGAAATTTTTTTTGAATTTAGAAAAATTTATGGAGGATGATTTTAAATGTTTAAATTGTTATAAAAAGAATAAATTAATTGGGGCTTTAATATTTTTCATCAATGGAAATTATTCTTATGCTGCTTTTAGCGTTTCTGATTTTAGTTATAGAAATTTTCAACCAAATGAATTATTGCATTGGGAGGCAATGAAAATATGTTTTCAGGAAGGGGCAAAAATTTTTGATTTGGGTCAGTGTGAAGAAGGAGCTCCAGAAAGAAGTCACGCGGAGGGAATTTATAATTTTAAAATGAAATGGCCAGTAATTTTAAATAAAAAATATTCTTACAGAAAATCTTCTTTAAAAGAAGGACATTCTAATAAGGACGGGTTAAAAAAAATGAGCAAAACTTATGGGAGGCTCCCTTTGTTTATAACAAAGTTTATAGGTCCAAAAATTATCTCTCAATTAGGAATATGAAAAAAGAATTTGTAATAAGAATAGATTTAGAATCTGAAAAAGGAATAAAAGAAGGTCTCCCAAAAATTTTGAATTTGTTTAGGGAAGAACAGGTTAAAGGAAGTTTTTATTTAGTAATGGGGGGAGAGTCAAATATTTTTGAAATTTTGAAGAATAAAGGGGAGTTAAAAACAGCGGGAGAAAGAAGGATTAAAATCTGGTCAGTTTGGGATAAATTAAGAATGGTTCTGTTTCCAATAGATTTTACAAAAAAAAATAAAAATCTATTAAAAAAGATTATTTTAGAAGGTCATGAATTGGGATTACATGGGTGGAAACACCGAGAATGGACTAGAAATCTAGAACAAATAAATATTGAGAGAAGATTAAATCAAATGATATCTAGATATAAAAATTATTTTGGAGTTAACCCGAGGTCTTGGGCTTCTCCCGGATTTAATACTTATAAAAGAGTTCTTCACGAACTTGAGAGGGGGGGAATAAAATTTATTAGTGATTTTGATAAAAAGAAAAATTTTGGTAAAATAAAGAATATTCCTATGACTATTTTTGGAAAAAATAGAATGCCTTTTATTGAGTACTGGGTAGGTGAAGGGAAAAGTGATAATGAAATATTGGAAATTTTCAAAAAAGAAATAAAAAATAAAAAATTTGCCTCATTTTACTTTCATGGGATGTTTGAAGGGAGATTCAAAATTGATTTGTTAAGAGAAACAATAAAAGAATTAAAGAGAAAGGATTTTATAAATAAGAGGGTAATTGACCTAAAATGAAAAAAGGGTTTTATAAAAGTGGAAAAGCAAAAAAAGATAATTATAAGGTTCATTGGGAAATTTACAGGTATTTAATGCTCCACCCAGTGGACAAAAGC
>CAZTPM010000074.1:0-2625 GCA_964615065.1 Candidatus Woesearchaeota archaeon | reverse complement strand
CTTTAAAAGAATCATCTATTTTCACAAAAGTTTCAAGCATAAATCTTTCTGTTGCCTCAAGAATTTCACAATCCTTAACATACAAATTATAACATGAAGGTCCAAACTGCTCAATTTTTGTTTTTTCTCCAGCAAGAATTTTCACAAACATATATCTTCCTTCTTCATCACAAGTAGCATTATCATCTTTCATAACCTTTGTTCCAATTAACTCATATAAACTATTCATATTTACGATAGCAATAGCACCATATCCTTCACAACTAAATTCATTTGTATAGTTCATTACCATAAATTTTTGAATTTCTAATTTTCCTTCAAACCTAACTTTTTTTAATTCCTTTGGGTCATTTCTAAGATAAAAATTATAATTTAAATCTTTTCCCCCTATAGATACAGGCAAGCTGGTTTTGTAAAAAATTAATCCTCCGCTGTCTTTTACAACTTCGAATTCAACATTATCATATTTGAAGTTTGTTCTTAAATATGAAATTAAAGTAAAAACCAAAACCAAAAAAATAATAAATCCAAGCCACAAAATAACTTGTTTTAATAATTTATTTTCTTGATTAATTTGATTCTCATTAGAAATAGGAATTTCTTCAGAACCTTTTTTTCCAACAAGTTTTTCTTTTCCTTTTTTTCCAACTTCAAAAATTTCTTTTACTTTCTTTTTAGAAACTTTTTTTTTCGCAGTTTTTTTCTTTACCATTATTTAAAATTGTTAAATAGCTTTATAAAATTTATTATGTTCTAATATTTGTGTGGTGCCAAAGCACAGTCCTTTTTTACATAATTTAGTTCATTATATTCACATCAAAAAGTTCAAAACTGACTTGTTAAGTTTTTCGCATTAAAAAAATATTAAGCGAAAAAATCTGCAGAATACGATTTTGGAGCCAAGGCATTGAGCAATTTATTGCGAACTAATTTCCAGTTTCCTCTCCTGCATAAACTTTCATGTATTATTTCCTAATCCCTAAAATTTGAAAAAGAAATTCATCTGTTAATTTAATTAATTCTTCTTCTGGGCCTTCAATAAAAACGCAACTTTCATTTTGATATAATTTTGTTTCATTAGTTTTCCTGATAATTATAAAATTGTCTTCACATGTTTTCACAGGCAAATTCTCTTCGCATTCTTGTTCTTCTGTGCAAGCGTTTTGCATTCTTAATGCAAATCTATTCAAGTTGTTATAAATTTCAGAACTTGATTTATAATTTTCAGACGAAAGATAAAGAGGTTTTCCTTGATAATTATTTACTTTTTTTAAACTTGCATTTTGCTCAGCAACTTCATTTGGATTATAATTGAATGCAAATTCAAAATTTCCAATTTGAGTCGACCAAAAACCATTTTGCTCTACAAATTCAAATTCTCCGTATGTAATCTTTTCCTCTTCATTATTACTTCTTCCTCCAAAAGAATAGCCTAACACACTAAACATCATAATAAAAACAAGAACAATTCCAACAACCCACTGGTTTCTTTTTGCTTTTTTTTCCTGTTCTTTTTTTGAAACTATTTTTCTCATAAAGCAAAAAATATTTTGTATTATAAAAACTTTTAGGAAAAGATTTAGGAGAAAAAAACAGAGTTAAATTTAAAGTTGGAACCGAAGACCACCATGTTGGGGTTATTTCCATTACAACAAATAAAGCAACAATAGAAATTGCAAGTGATCCTGTTCAGGTAATTTTGGCAGTTGGTGAAGATGCAAAGGTAGATGTTGCAAATGACGGATTTTATGATGTATATGTTCTTTTGAATTCTATTGTAAATAATAAGGCAAATGTTACAATCCAAAAAATTCATGAAGAAATTCCAGAAGAAAAACAAGATAGTGCTGTAGATACTTCTGGGGAAGTTAAGGGAAAAGAAGTTTCTAATGAAAACCGAACAGAAAAGAAAAGTTTTACTTGGTTGTGGGTTTTAATAATAGTCATTTTGATTGGTATATTTTCTTGGTGGTTTATGATTAGGAAAAAGAAAAAATAATAATTGTTTTTTAGAAAAGATTTTGCAGAATGCGATTTTGAAATATTACGAACTAATTTTAGATTTATCTCACGACATTTCTTAACTTTTTAAAGAGTTTTCGTTTATGTCTAATTTTTTATACATATGTATAATTTATTATTCTTTATTTATATATTTTTTGAAGAACTTTTTTAAACTCACCAATAAATTTACTTAAAAAATTTCTCAACGTCTAATTTTTTCAGTTTCAGAAATTTTGAAAAACTAAAATCTATCTGCTTTTCATCAGGGCATAGTTGTTTTGTTAGATGATATAAATTACTTCCGTCAATAAAAACAATAATTTTCTCTTTTTCCGAATTCATTATATTAATGTGGATTTAGATATGAAAACCCAGGTTTACTGAAAAGTAATCCTGGGGGGGTATATAAATATATTAGAAATTTGTGGTTTAAATATCTTTTCTAATTCAAAATATGCAAATAATTTTCATATAAAAAACTTTCTCAAAGCTACCGCCACTCCATTAAAAAAAAGAAAAAGAAAAAAATAAAAAATAAACTTATTGAGTAGGTCCGATAAACTGAACACTCAAATCAGGGTTTTGCGTTCTCAAGTATGTAGCAGCATTCACTGTGTCAGC
>CAZTPM010000073.1:0-2658 GCA_964615065.1 Candidatus Woesearchaeota archaeon | reverse complement strand
TTTTACACACAATAAATGAAATGCTTTTTTAGGATGATATTTAGTATAATATTGAGAAATGCTCGAGATTATTAACCAAAAAAGACGGGGTTTAAATAGTATTTTTGCACAATCTCCTCTAAGGTTTTTGAGCCCATTTATTCCCAAAACCTTGTAACCTTTTTTTTTCATATCTTTTACAGTCCATCTAGATCTAAAAAGTCCTAATGGATTTTCAACTTCTTCTTGAGGCTTAAAATTATTTGGTGTGAAAATAATTACCTTTTTTTTAGCCGCTTTTTCCATAATCTTTAAAAGTTCATATCCTTTTTCTTTTTCTAAATGGCTTATAAAATCAGATGCTAAAACACAATCAAATGAGTTTTCTTTAAATTTATCTAAAATATTTTCAAAACTCATTAAATGATACTCATTATGTATTTTTCTTTCTTTACTTTTAATAATGCTTGGTTCAAACAAATCTATTCCCACACAATACATTCTTTTTGAAAAAGATTGGATTGGGGAACCATCCCCACAACCTATATCTAACAAAGATTTACAATCTTTGGTTAATTTGTCAAGTTTCATTTGGTAGTCTGGGAATATCTTCTTATAAATTTTATAAATTATTTTTCTCATCTTCTTTCCTTTATTTTTTATTTATACAAACAATTTTTTGTTTTTTATTTATATATAATTTATCTAAAAGCAATCCAAAAGGATATCCAACATGTAAAATTAAGATTGCTAGATAATGCCAAGGTTTTTTTGCACTTTTTCTTAAAGTTAATATTTCTCTTGATAAAAGAATCACCAATATACGCATTATTCTTGGAAGTTTTTTATTAATAACCCCTAATTGACTTATAATATTTCTTCCTCTCTTAAAAGCATATGCCCAATAAATATGTTCTATACTATTATACGCCGTGTATTTTTTTATATTAAATTTATAGGTTTTTAATTCATTTAAAATATCCTCTTTTGAAAAAAAACGCTTGTGCCCTACCTGATTAAAATAATCGGGGTTTAATTTTATTAAAATAGTTTCACTCTTTTTTATAGGAACTGTCAATATTAATTTTCCATCTTTTTTAAGAACTCTTTTTATTTCATTCATTGTTTTCTCAAAATTATCTACATGTTCTAAAACTTCCGTACAATAAACTTCCTCAAAAAAATCATCTTCAAATTCTATATTTTCCCCAACACCTACATTAAAGAAAACATTATCAAATTTATTTTTACTTATGCAAGTTTTTATATTTTTAGAGGAGAAATCTATGCCATAAAAGTCACAATCTTTTTCTTCCTTATGCAAACGTCTTATTAAATTTCCTGCTCCACAACCCACATCCAAAATTCTTTTCATTTTTTTAACCAACCATTTCTCTCTTTTCTTTTCATCTTTATTTCTTTAAAATCTTTTATGTTTTCTAAATATGCTTTTCTAAGAAATTTTAATTTTTTTATAGGTTTATTGCTTAAAATTGCAGAGCCTAAGTGAATAAAACTATATTTCATAATTTTTAAAAAACTGAAATTTAACCATTCCATTCTTATTGCATGTCTTTTTTTGAAAAACCATACTTTCTCATTAAAAATCTTTTTTGTTGTAGTACCACCATAATGCATTATTTTTGTTGTTCCAACATAAATACATCTAAATCCTTTTTTTAATGCTCTAAAACAAAAATCACTTTCTTCACCATATGCAGGAGAAAATTTCTCATCAAAAAATCCAATTTCGTCGATGACTTTTTTCTTCATCAAAAAACAACAACCTATTACATTATCCACTTCTTTTATTAATGGAACTTTTCCTGTATCCTTTTTCATCCATTGTATACGTCCGTTAGGATGAATTACTTTACATCCTAAAATCCCTATTTTTTCATCACTTTCTCCAACTTTAATTAACTTAACTAGCCAATTTTCATCTAATATTTTTGTGTCATCATCTAATAAAAAAACATAATCAAAATCTTCCTTTAAGGCTTTTTTTATTGCAAGATTCCATACTTTGCTCTGCCCAGTATATCCATTAGTTGTAATTAAATCAACATTAAATTCTTTTTTTATATTCTTTCCAATCTCTTTTCCACTATCATCAACAAGAAATATTTTATAATTATTATATTTAGTTTTCTTTAAGGATTTTAAACAATCTACTAAAAGTCTCTCTTGGTTGCATGTTGCAATTATTATTATTACTTTTTTTTCTATTAAGGATAATTCAGAAAGTCCTTTTTTAATATTCTTTTTTGTATCTTGCATAATTTTTGATTTCATTTTTAATTTGTTAAAGCATTTAAATTTTTTTCAAACAACTTAAAAAGTTTTTTTATTTTTTTATAGAGAAAAGTGATTAACCCAGTTTAAATAGATTTTTATGTTAGTTATTCACCAGCCTTTTTTTATAGAACTAATTACATACTCAACAGTTTCATCACTTAATTCTTTGGAATATATATCCTGTCTTGATTTATCCTATTCCAACTTCTCAAAATTTCAAACACTTTTAAGATCAGAGGGAACATTAAAATTTCTTTTTATCAAATCCTCTTCAAGTTCTGTAATTCTTTTTCTAAATCTCTCAATTTCAGATCTAATCTCTTTTGATATTATAAAAATCCACTATTTTATCACAAATATAATCCACATCATCTTTTGTTA
>CAZTPM010000072.1:0-2837 GCA_964615065.1 Candidatus Woesearchaeota archaeon | reverse complement strand
TTTAACTTCTTCTTTTTTCAAGCCCTCATTAAAAAGCGAAGAAATAACTTTTCCTTCTTGTGCTTTCCCTTGATAAGCCAAGGAATTTTTCAGTGCATATGCCCGTGCCTTTTCAATTAACTCTTTTTTGTTCATTTAATATATCCCCCTTTTTGTAAATTCCATAACCTTTGGTATTCCCCGCCTTCAATTACTAAATTTCTATGTGTTCCAAGTTGAATAATCTTTCCTTTTTTCATAACAACAATTAAATCAGCATGCATGATAGTTGAAAGCCTGTGAGCAATAATTATTGAAGTTCTATTTTGCATAAGCTTTGCCAAATCTTTTTGGATTTCATATTCTGTTTCAGAATCAAGAGAAGAAGTGGCTTCATCTAAAACTAAAATCTTTTTATTTGCTAAAATAGCTCGAGCGATTGAAACTCTTTGCTTTTCTCCTCCAGATAATTTAACTCCTCTTTCTCCAACAATTGTTTTTTCTTTTTTCGGGAAATCCTTAATAATTTTATCAAGCTGGGCAAATTTTATTGCTGCCCTAACTTCTTCTTTTGTAGCTCTGGGTTTTGAAAATGAAATATTATTGTAAATTGTATCATCAAATAAAATAGCTTCTTGTGGAACAATAGACATTTCTCCTCTAAGAAATTCTTGTTTAAATTCTCGAATATCTTTATTATCAATTAAAATTTTTCCTTCATCAACATCGTATAATCTATAAAGCAATTTGACCAAGGTTGTTTTCCCACAACCAGAATGCCCAACAAAAGCAATCTTTTCTCCTTTTTCAATTTTCAAATTTAAATTTTCAAAAATACATCTTTTACCATATTTAAATCCAACACCTTGAAATTCTATTCTTCCTTCTTTAATTGGAATTTTTTTTGCATTAGGAATATCTTTTACTTCTTGTTCTATTTTCCCATATTTGAATAAAGCATTGAAATCTGCCATAGATTGATGATATCCCCTTATTCCATGAACAAAACTAAATAAAGGCCAAAAAAGATTTCCGTATACAGTATAAATAAATACAATTGTTCCTAAAGTAAGTTCTCCTGCCAAAAAATCCATTAAAGGAAAATAAATTAATAAAAAAGTTCCAATACCTAAGATAAAAATTTGACCTGCATCAATCCATCTCCAAAAATCCCATTCCTTAAGATAAGCTTTTTTTGTATTTGTTGCCAACCTTAAAAATTTATTTATTACTAAATTTTCCTTTCCATAATATTTAATAGAATCAATATTTGTGAAAATATCTGCAACATTTGCTTTTTCTTTATCTTCTGTCTCGTTAGCAAGAACCCTATATTCCCTTTGTTTTTTTTGGAAAACTAAACTATAAGTTATAAAACAAACAACAATTCCTATTATTACTACAACTGGTTTCCAACTAAAAATTAAGATTGAGGATACAACCGCTATAAAACTGAAAATCAGGGGGGCTATACCAAAGATAACTACATCTGTTAATCTTTCCATTGCTCCTCTCCCCCGCATAAGTCTTGAAATCAAGCTCCCTGTTTTATTTGAAATATGAAACCTATAAGAAAGTCTTAAAATGTGATTAAAGAATTTTTCTTTTAAATCTATTATTAAGTTATTTTCTAATCTATTATTTAAGTGTATTTTAAACCAAGTAAAAACTAATTTGAATATAACTGAAATAAGCCAAACTACAAAAACAATTAACAAGATATCTATAAATTGTACTTTTGAAATTACCCCTTTAGAAAAATCTGTTCCTCTGTCAACAATAATCTTAAACAAAAAACTATTAACTAAATTAAGTGCTTCCAAAAGAATAGCAATTATCAAAACTAACAAAAAGAACTTTTTTTGTTTTTTCAAAAAGCTCCAGTATACACTAATATTATATTTTTGGTCTATTTTTCCTTGTTCATTATTTTTATCCTTTTTTACCATTTTGAAACATTTATATAGTTTAACACCTTTTTACAGGCAATGATTAATCGCTTCCAGCCGAATGAAAATCACAAAGAAAATAGTGAAATAGAATTCAAACTAGAAGATGAAGATTATTCTATTCAAGAGCCCTTAGAAGCTGAATAACCTATATAATATATTCTTAAATTAAATCTCATTTTTAAATTTTACTAAAAAAGAAACAATCATTAATAAATTTATTTAATTTCTAATACCAAATTTTCTCTCAAGAAGTTCAATTCTTTGCTGAAGATGATAAATTTGATTGGACAAATCTTCCATTTTATTTGTCATATCTAAAAGCCGTTTTGCAAGTTTTGTTTTTTTGTCTTCATAATTTTCAGAAACATTAACATATGAATCAGAATTTTCTGTTGTAGAATTTGAACTCGCACTTGAAGCTAAATTCCCAAGAAAATCAAAAGCATTTGTTTCCTGTTGCTGAGATTCTTTAATAAAAGATTTCATTTGCTCTGATTTTTCTTTTTGTTTTTCAAGGTGTGCAGACAAGTCAATTACTCTTTTTCCTTTTTTACCAAATAATCTCATGTTTAATTAAAGAATAATCTGTTTTTATAATTTGTTGTGATTAGAAACCTTTTTTAACATAACTTACTTATTTTCTTTATGGTAGAAATATATGAACTAATTCAAAAAGTTAGCCCACATTACAAAAAACAAAAAGACCCAGAATCAGAACACAAATTAATTTATGATTCAACAGCTGAAACACTTGAGCCTGTTTATTTTTTCATTTTAGATTTAATGAATGATTTAGGTCTTGCTCCTGAAAAATTAGTAGATAGTTTTACATCGTCTCCTGGCTCAGGCCATTTTGCAGAACTTGGGCAAAGAGCAACAATAATGCAACAACAAGGTTCAAAAATT
>CAZTPM010000071.1:0-2902 GCA_964615065.1 Candidatus Woesearchaeota archaeon | reverse complement strand
ACAATTAAGCAAATTTTATAAACAAAACTTTTCTTGATTAAACATGGAAGAATTCAAAGACATTAAAAAAATAGAAGGAAATAATTCAGAAGAGCAAAAAATTACACGTGTAAAACTCCCGCGAGGAAAAGAAGTTATTGGAATTATTGAAAGCCGTCTTGGAGGAAACAGAATGAATGTAGATTGTTTAGACGGAAAAGCAAGAAACTGCAGAGTTCCAGGAAGATTACGAAGAAAGCTTTGGTTAAGACCAAACGATATTGTAATTGTGTTGCCTTGGGAACTTGATGACACAAAAGGGGATTTGATTTTCAAATATCGCCCAGCTCAAATTGCGTGGTTAAAACAACATAATCATCTTCAAAAAGAACAAACAGAGTTTTAAAATGAAAACAATCCTTTCAGAAAAACTTGTAAGAATTCTTAAAAATAAAAAAAGGCTTCAAGAAATTTTAAATATAAAAATAACAAATCGTGGGAAAGAAGTTTCAATTCAAGGAACTCCTGAAGATGAATATATTGCTGAAAAAGTTATTGATGCCTTGAATTTTGGTTTTCCTTTTGGGCATGCAACTACAATAAAAGAGCAAGACTTTATTTTTGAAAGAATAAACATAAAAGACCACACAACAAGAAGCAATCTTTCAAGAGTTCGTGGAAGATTAATTGGAAAACTCGGGAAAAGTTTAAGCACACTCCACCAATTAACAAAATGTTTTTTTGAATTAAAAGACAATGAAATTGGAATAATCGGTGATCCAGAACATATTCAAAATGCACAGGAATCTGTAATTTCAATTATCAAAGGTTCAAAACATTCAAATGTTTATTCGTTTCTTGAAAAACGCCAAGTAAAACAAGTTATTGATTTGGGGTTAAAGAGACAGAAAGAATAATTTTAAATATCCTAAAATTTTCGATTGAATATGTCCCTGTAGCTCAGTTGGTAGAGCGATCGGCTGTTAAACAACAAGTTCATTCAGTTCTTGTTCAAGTATTGAAACCGATAGGTCGTAGGTTCAAGTCCTACCGGGGACGTTTATTCTCAGGACTTGAACAAATAAGTTTAAATTTATTCAGTGTTAAAAAGAGCGCGAGAGATGTGCTCTCGCGTGAAAGTCCTACCGGGGACGTTTAGCACATTGAAAATGTGCTTCTGGTTTGAATCCTGCTTAAATTCAAAATAATTTTCGCTTACAAAAAGCGAGTCGTTGGTTTAATTAAAATGTTAGCGACATTTTGATTAATGAAAATTTCCTTAAGAAATTTACTTCAAGTCCTATTGGCGACGTTTAGCACATTGAAAATGTGCTTCTACTTGAACTAAAACCTTTTAACTCCTCCATTCTTTTTCCTTTTATGAAACCTAAACCAAAAGTTCTCTTAGCAATGTCAGGTGGAGTTGATTCAAGTGTAGCAGCTTTGCTTTTACAAAAAAAAGGTTATGAAGTTATCGGAGCGTTCATGAAAAACTACAGCAATACAAAAAATTCATTAGGCGAATGTGCATGGCGTGGAGAAAGAAGATTTGCATTAAAAATTGCAGCACAACTCAACATTCCTTTAATCACATTAGATTTTGAAAAACAATACAAAAAACAAGTTGTAAACGAAATGTTCAAAAAATACAAAAAAGGAATTACACCAAATCCAGACATTGATTGCAACCAAAAAATAAAATTTCCTCTTTTGATTAAAGAAGCAAAAAAACGAGGAATTGACTTAATTGCAACAGGACACTTTGCAAAAAAAAATAAAAAAAATCAACTTCTTCGTGCAAAAGATGAATCCAAAGACCAATCATATTTTTTATACAGAATTAAAAAATCAGAATTAAAATCTTGTTTATTCCCAATTGGAAATTTAACAAAAAAGAAAGTTAGAGAAATTGCAAAAAAAAACAATTTTCCAAACTTTGACAAAAAATCAACAGTTGGAATTTGTTTTATTGGAAAAATAAATTTAAAAAAATTCTTGCAACAAAAAATAAAACCAAAAAAAGGAAAAATTTTAGACCCGGAAGGAAATCAAATTGGGGAACACGACGGAATTTATTATTACACAATTGGTCAACGCCTTGGCCCAAGATATGGATTAGAAATTGAAAAAAAGGGCTCACTTTCTAAAGAGGGGGTTGGGCAGGGAAGCTCCCAAAAAAATCTCAAAAAATGGTATATTGCAAAAAAAGACCTTAAAAAAAACATTTTAATTGTTGCGCCAGAAGGCCATGAATTAAACTTTAGAAAAAAAATAATTATAAAAAACACACATTGGATAGATTCTAAACCAAAATACAAAAAAGTTTATGCAAGAATACGCCATGTTGGGGAGCTTCTTCCTGCAAAATTAGATTTAGAAAAAAACCAGGTTATTTTAAAAAAACCAATAACAGGAATTTCTCAAGGCCAAGCAATTGTTCTTTACAAAGGGAAAAAATGCCTTGGTGGTGGAGAAATAGAGTTTTAATAATATGTATTAAAAAACAATAATTCTTTTAAACTAAAAAAAGATTTAATTTCATGGCAATAATTGGATATGTCCCTCTTTTTGAAATTCCTTCTTTAAAAGATTTAGAAGTAGATATCAGACAAGAATTTGGTGAAAAAGGGGTTCAAAAAGTAAAAGGAAGTAAGTTAGGTTTAGAAACAAAAATTAATTATTTACCAGAAATTAAGTGGAACAAACAAAATTTAGAAGATTTAAATAGGGATGTGAAAAAAATTTGCGGGAAAGTTTATAGTTTGAAAAATACAATTTGCAATACAACAGGATATTCTGTAAAAAATGCTAATGTTTTTTCATCAGAGATTCTACCCAATGGGATTTCAACAGTGTATATAAACTTAGAAATTGAATCAAATAAAACAATTAGATTCCACTTCTCACAATAATCAAATATTTT
>CAZTPM010000070.1:0-2913 GCA_964615065.1 Candidatus Woesearchaeota archaeon | reverse complement strand
TTTTGTTGAAGCACAAAATGAAGATGTTTATGGAATTAGTGGTAATGGTTTAATGCTTAGAGATTTAACAACAGGAAGTAAAATTACTTCTAATACTATTTTGGGTGGTTTAGGTTCTTTTTCTGTTCAATTAAAAAAAGGATTTACAGGAGTAGGGGATAGACAAGTTGAATTATTTATTAATGGCGTTTTTCAAGGAAATTCAACAGTTTTTGATGATACAAGTATACATACATTCACATTAAATGATTTAAATATAGAAGGTAATGTTGTAATAGAAATTCGTAATATTCAAGATGGAAATGCACAAATTGTAATTGATAATATTATTTGGACTGATTATACTGCACCAATAATCCAAGATAAACCAGAGGAAGTTGATGAATGTATTTTAACAGGTTCAACAGGAAACTTAAAGTTAAGTATTGAAGATTTTTCAGTTGAAAAAGGATATGGAGAAGATAATGAATGGTTTCCTCTTGATGAAGTTCAAGTTGAAATTGAAGTTGAAAACAAAGGAGATGAAAAGATAAGAGATGTAACAATTGGATGGGGATTATACAATGTTGATACAGGCGAATGGATCATTGATGATGAAGAATCTGATTTTAATCTTGGTGATGATACAAAAGAAACAATTTATATTAATTTTAAATTAGATGACCCAGATGATTTTGAAGATGAAGCAGATTATGTGTTCTATGTTTGGGCTGAAGGTGAAGACAGAAACCAAGATCCAGAATTAGATACATGTGTTTGGGCTTCTGACGATATTTCAATAGAAATTGAAAGTGACTTTGTTGTTTTAGACAACTTTGAATATTTAGAAACAATGTCTTGTGGTTCAACAGTTCAAATAATGGCAGATGTTTTCAATATTGGGGACTCAAACCAAGATGAAGTTTCAGTGGAAGTTTATGATAAATTTTCAAGATTAAAACTTAATAAAAAAATAGAAATAGGGGATATTAATGCTTTTGATAATGAAGTAATGAACTTAGAATTTGAAATTCCACAAGATGCAGAAGAAGGATGGTATAATCTTGTTTTTAGTGTTCATGATGAAGATGGAGATCAATATGAAAATAATTATGATGACACATTATCTCAATCAATAATTAGTTTTAAGATAGAGGGTGGTTGTGTAATTATTCCAAAAGTTTCAATTTCAGCAAGTTTAATTTCTGGTGGAATGTCAGGAGAACAAATGGTTGTTAAAGGAACAATTTCAAATACAGGCGATTCTATTAAAGAATATAGTGTGAGTGCAACAGGATATACATCTTGGGCATCTGATGTAAGTTTAGATGCAGAAACATTTAACTTAGGTGCAGGCCAATCAACAGAAGTGATGTTTACTTTTGAAGTTAATAAAGATGTTTCAGGAACACAAATGTTTGATATTGAAGTTGTTTCAGAAGGCGAACTTGAATTAAAACAACCTGTTCAAGTTTCAATCACAAAAAAAGCAGGTTTCTTAACAGGAAACATAATCTCTGAAGGAAACTGGTATGTTTGGGGAATCGGAGCATTGAATGTTCTTTTAATCTTAATAATTATCATTGTTGCAATTAAAGTTGCAAGGAAATAAAATGAATTCTTTAGAAAAGAAAAACAATTAACAAATATTTAATTCCTCTTGTTCAAGCCCACAAAATAGATGAAGCAATTAACAATCTTTCTTAACATGCAAATATTCAAGAATCTTTGGATTATGCTTATAAAATTTTAACAAAACAAATTAAAAAAGAAGTAAAATTAAAATCAGCAGAGAAAAATATTTTATTCAGGAACAACAATTGTACAATTCTTTAAAACAACAATAATTGCCCACAAGCTTGAACCTTAATTATATAAACTATATTAGATTTTTCTTTATATGAAAAACAAATTTTTAGATATTTTAATTAGATATTTAATTTTAGTTTTAATTGCATTGCCTGGATTTGGGTTGTTTTACTTTGCATTTAGTTTGGCAACAATTTATCCTGTTTATTTTTTATTGAATTTATTTTTTAAAGTTTCTTTAACAGGAACAACAATTATGATTGCAAGTTGTTTTCCTATTGAAATAATCGGAGCTTGTGTTGGCGGAGGAGCATATTTTTTATTATTATTTCTAAACCTTTCTTTGCCAGAAATAAAAATTTCAAAAAGAATTAAAATGATTGTTTTTGCTTTTGCAAGTTTTTTAATAATAAATATTTTAAGAATTTTTCTTCTTAGTTTAATGTATTATTCAAGTTCACCTTTTTCAGAGGCAGTGCATAAATTATTTTGGTATATTGGAAGTGTTTTATTTGTAGTTGGGATCTGGTTCACAGAAGTAAAGATTTTTAAATTAAAACAAGTTCCTGTTTATTCTGATTTAAAATTTCTTTATTCAAACTCAAGTTTAAGAAAACAATTGAATAAATCCAAGAGAACCAAACAAAATTAAAATTCCTGCAATTAAAACTCCTAAAGCAATTGAAAAAATACTTTTCTTTTTATCTAATCCAAGTAACCAAGCAAGCAGAGTTCCTGTCCAAGCACCTGTTCCAGGTAAAGGCACAGCAACAAATAAAGTTAATGCAATAAAACCAAACGCATCATACTTTTTCTCAAACCTATCAATTTTTTTTTGAAATTTTTTTAAAAAAAATCCAAAGCCTTTTCTATAAAATTTCAAATTCATAAAAATAAGATGAAGATTATTCAAAAACCAAAATATAAAAAAAATCAAAAGAATATTTAAGAAAACAATTAAACAAAAAATTAAAAAAATAGGAATATTTTTTTCTATTGCATATGAAATTGCAACAGGTAATCCAATTCTTAATTCGCTTATTGGCAAAAACGTCAAAGCAATTGCATACAAAATTTTAAGGTTCATCTTTAAAAGAATCATCTATTTTCACAAAAGTTTCAAGC
>CAZTPM010000069.1:0-2935 GCA_964615065.1 Candidatus Woesearchaeota archaeon | reverse complement strand
ACCTCCAGACATTCCTTTAATACCCCCATAATCGCATCCAATTATTTTTTTATCTACCATAACACCCATTAGAATTTAAACATTAAAAAACTTCTTATCACAAAAATTTCCCCTCTAAAAAAATAATTCATAAATAACTCCAAGGATAAAAATCAAACTAAACAAACTAATTATAAACCAATTAATTGGAATTGAATATTCTGGTTTTCTATTGCCATGTTTTTTTGCTTGTTTAACAATTATTAAAATTAAAATTCCAGAAAATCCAGCAGAAATTACTCCTCCAATACCTAAAAGTTTTGTAAATGAAAAAACATCCCAAATTCTTGTGATTAAAAAAATCACAATCGGAATAAGAGCTGTTAAAATCCAAGCTTTTCTTTTTTTCATTCTTTCATCAAACATGAAATTGTGCTGAAGAGCATTTCCCAAAGAAAGATAAGACGTAAACATCGTGAAAATACCAAGCAAAATAAAAACTTTCCCCAAGGCCAATGTTGCAATTTGAGGTGTGCTCGCCCCCATATATCCAACAACAATAAGTGCAAACAAAATATAAAAAACAACTGGAATAAAAGTTCCAAAAAGCAAAACTTTTTTCATCAACTTTTCATTTTTATGTAAAACAACCTTAACTTCAGGAATTGCAGAAAAACTCATCAATGAAAAAAGAATAACACCAAAAGGAAGAAAAATATTTCCAATATTAAAATAATATAAATTAACCAAATTAACATCTTTAACAAAAATTAAAAAAATCAAAGCAAGCAAACCTAAGACAATCCCAACCCCAATTTTCTCAAATTTTTTTAAAGTTTTCATTCCTCTCCATAAAAGCCCAGCCATTAAAACAGAAAACAAAACTCCAAATAATGTAGAATAAATGCCCTCTTTAAAAATTAAAAAACTCAAGCTTTCACCAACACCTAAAATATAAGCTACAATTGCAGAATAAATTCCAAAAAGAGTTGCAAATTCCATAAGATGCCCACCTTTCTTTCCTAAATATTTTCTAGCATAACCAGGAATCTGATGATTTGATTTTGTCCTTAAAGAAATCTCTCCTAAATATAAATGAACAGTTAACATCATTAAGCCTACAAAAATAATATAAGCAAATGCAACAAAAAACCCTGCTTTAGAAGCAACATATGGAATTCCTAAAACCCCTGCACCAATGCAAGTGCCAATTAAAATAGACACTGCTGAATAAAACCTCTTTTTTTCTAAATCCATTTTAAAAACAGGCTCGGAGGGAATCGAACCCTCATCGGCCGGGCCGAAACCGGACATTCTATCCATTAAACTACGAGCCTATAAAAAGAAAAACAAAGTTACATTTAAATAATTTGATATTTTGATAAAAACATGCCATTAAAAAAACACCACAAATGGATAATAGGAAGTTTCACAACTCTTGTTGTAATTTTCATGATAACAACAGGGATTTTATTAAATGCAATAATTGTAAATCAAGCTTTAAACCACAATAAAATAAGCAACAGAGTAACAAATCTCCAACTTGAAAGCCAATCAAAATTCAATGATCTAACTTCTTCTGTAATTAAATTAGAAAAATCATTTAATTTAATAGAACAAGACTTGTATAAAACACAGGGACTTCTTGAAGAAAACCAACAAGAACTAAATGAACTAAAAGCTTCTGTTGACGACGATTTTTCAGGTGTAATTGAAAATGCAATTAAATCTGTTGTAACAATTGTAACAGATATAAGTCAAGGAACAGGATTTTTAATTCATGAAAGCGGTTATGTTGTAACAAATGCACATGTTATGGAAAATGCACGAAGTGCAGGAATTTACACTTACGACGGAGAAATGCACCAAGTTTGGTTAATTGGAAAAAATTCAGACATGGATATTTATTTATTAAAAATACAAGGAACCTACCCTGCATTAGAACTCGGAAATTCAGATAAAGTTTCAATCGGAGAATCTGTAATTGCAATAGGAAATCCTTTGGGCTTACAATTTTCTGTAACAGAAGGAATAATCTCTGCTATTCATAGAGAAGGTTCAAATGGACTTAAAGCATATTTCCAAACAGATGCTGCACTAAACCCAGGAAACTCAGGAGGCCCATTAATTAACAAACAAGGCAAAGCAATTGGACTAAACAATTTCAAAACAAGCGAAGGCGAAAGCTTAGGATTTGCACTTGAATCAAACTGGCTTAAACAAACAATAAATCAGATTTCTTTTGAGGAAGAAGGCGTGGAGTTAGTTTAAATTTTAACAATCAATCTCAATTTTATCCAAATGCTCTGCAAGTAATTTCATATCTTCTAGTTGTCCTTCTAAATCTGAATAAAATTTTCTATCCATTTCAAAATAAAAATTATTCAGGTTTTCTACTAATTGAGAATAATTATTAATCCCTTTTTCTTGAAGAAGTTTGTAAAAAGAACAAGCATAAGAAGTTAAATTCTGTGTTAATTCTCTTACTTTTGGATTTGAAATTCTTGGCATTTCTTTTTGAAATCTTAACATATCATTTAATTCTCTTTCAATAGTTTCATCAATAGATTGCCCTTTCTTTTTTGCTCTGTCAATTATTCCATGCTCAACTAATCCATTATGAAATAATTTTAATCCTTCAAGCATTTTTTCATTAAATCCACAGAAAGGCATTTTAAATCTCCTTTTTATCTAAAAATTTAGTTAAATCTTTCATATCGTCTGGCTGTCCTTCAAGCTCTGAATAAAATTTCTCGTCCATAAATTTAAAATAATCCATAATTTTTCCAATATTTTCTTTATAATTTTTAATTCCTTTTTTTCGCGTGTGCATATAAAACCCCTGAGCATATTTTACAATCCCTTCTGTAATTATTCTTTTTGCTGAATCATCAATTCTGTTAAGTTCAGGAATTAATCTTGCCATGTCAGAAATTTCTCTTTTGATTCCTTGTTC
>CAZTPM010000068.1:0-2991 GCA_964615065.1 Candidatus Woesearchaeota archaeon | reverse complement strand
TTAATCCATTCCTGCGAAGTTTGAAGGATTCATTTTTTGCATTGAGTTTCTTGAGCTTCCTGAAGATGCGATTACATCATCTATTCTTAAAATCATTGTTGCAACTTCTGAGGCAGAGTTAATTGCCTGACTTTTAATTTTGTAAGGTTCTATGATTCTTGCTTCTAAGACATTTTCTATTTTGTTGTTAAACAAATTTAAACCCACATTTCTTTCTCCTGCATTGTGTCTTGATTTTAATTCTGTTAAAACATCTATCGGGTCTAGGCCTGCGTTTTCTGCTAATGTTGCAGGGATTTCTTCCAACGCCGATGCGAACTCTTGAATTGCAAGTTGTTCCCTTCCTCCGAGTGTGGTTGCAAAGTCTCTTAATCTTCTTGCGATTTCAATTTCAATTGCCCCTCCTCCTGGGACAACTAATCCTGATTTTAAAACTGATGCAACGTCGCCCATTCCATCTTTTATTGCTCTTTCAATTTCATCTATTACATGGTCTGTTCCACCATGGATTAAAATTGTTAAGGCCTTTGGGTTTTTGCATCCTTTAATGAAAGTTAATTTATCTGCACTATGGACTTTTTCTTCTACTATTTGCGCGTCTCCTAATTCTCTTGAGCTTAATTCATTTAGATTGCTTACAATTCTGCCGCCTGTTGCCTTTGCAATTTTTTCCATATCGCTTTTTGCTACTCTTCTACAAGCATAGATTCCTTCTTTTGCTAAAAGATATTGTGCAAATTCATCGATTCCTTTTTGACAGAAAATTACATTTGCTCCTGTTTCAGATATTTTTGAAATCATTTTTTTAATGAAGTTTTCTTCTTCAGTTATGAAACTTTGTAATTGCTGGGGAGAGGAGATTGAAACTTTTGTATCTATTTCTGGATTTTTTATTTCTAATCCAAAATCAACTAATGCTATTTTAGCATCGCCCACGCTGTTTGGCATCTCTAAGGAAACTCTCTCTTTATCTAAGACAATTCCATTGATTAATTCTGTGTCTTTTATTCCGTCGCCTTTGGATTTAACTATTTTGATATCTTCGAGATTTAGGTTTTTATTTTGGTAGATTTGTTTAAGGGCTTTTACAATAATCTCTGCGAATTTTTCTTTTGAGTCTTCTGCGCCCTTTCCTGTCATTGCAGTCATTGCAATTTGTTTTAGCACTTCTACATCGTCGGGAGTTATTCTTAATGAGATCTCATTTAAGATTTCTTGGGATTTTTCAGCTGCGATTTTATATCCTTTTACAATTACTGTGGGATGAATTTTTGAATCTAAAAGTTTTTCAGAATTTTCAAGGAGCTTTCCTGCGAGCATAACTGCGGTGGTTGTTCCGTCGCCAACTTCAGATTCTTGAGTTCTTGCAATTTCAACCATCATTTTTGCAGCAGGATGTTCTATTTGCATTTCCTCTAAAATTGTAACGCCATCATTTGTAACAATTATTTCTCCAGTTGGAGAGACTAGCATTTTATCCATCCCTTTTGGTCCGAGAGTTGTTTTTACAACATCTGCAACCATTTTTGCAGCAAGAATGTTTGTTCGTTGAGCATCTTTTCCTAGAATTCTTTGAACATCTTCAGGCATTAATACAACTGGTTTTTCTGACATACAAATCTATCTCAAATAGGGTTTTTAAGAATTGTTGTAATACAAAGCAACAAAAGAGTAGTAAACAATATTTAAAAGCACTAAGTTGATTAAGGATTATGGGAAATGTGATTGTTGCAGATGTGATGACGAGGAATCCTGTTTTTATTTCTCCATACAAGAGTATTGTTGATTGTGCAAAATTAATGGTTAAAAAACGAGTTGGAGGAGTTCCGATTGTGGACAAGAAAAAACTTGTGGGGTTTATTTCTCAGAAAGATATTCTCTGGGCGATGATAAAAAAACATAATAAGGATCTTGAAGAAATTAAGGTTATTGATATTTCTCCAAAAAAAATTGTAATTATCAAAGCTAATTCTACAGTTGAAGAATGTATTAAAAAAATGAAACAAACAAAGTTTGAGAGGTTTCCAGTTATTTCAAAAAAAGAGCTTGTAGGAATTGTTACTGTCCGGGATATTTTGAATTTTAAACCTGAGCTTTATCCTGAGTTAGATGAGTTTAATAAAATTAAAGAGGAATCTCAGAAACTTGTAAGAATTACTTCAGCACAGAAGAGGAGGGTGAAAGAAGGAATGTGTGAGGAGTGTGGAAAGTATGGAATTCTCTCGAAGGTAAATGGATTAATGGTTTGTGAGGATTGTAAGGAAAATTTCTAGATTAGTTAAATATTTAAATCAAATTTATTTCTTAATTAAAAGACAATGGCAGAAAAAGATACAATATTTTCAAGTAAGGTGAAGTATGGAGGAATTTTTAATTTTGCTGGCTTTTATGGGTTTTGTTATGAATGGTTAAAGGATGAAATTGGATTGAATCTTTCAGAAGAAGCTTATTCTGAAAAACTTAAAGGAGACTCAAAAGATATTGACATTGCGTGGAATGGGACTCGGAAGGTTACAGATTATTTTAAGTTCCAGGTTCAAGTTAAGTTTAGAATTTTAGGAATGAAGCAGGTTGAGGTTCAGCAAAATGGGGCGAAGATCAAAACCAACGATGGTTCTGTTGAAGTTAAAGTTAAGGGAACATTGATTAAGGATCATACCGGAAGATTTGAGAATAATGGTTTTGAAAAAACTCTTCGAGGTTTCTATGAAAAGTGGATAATTAAATCAAGAGTTGATGAAATGGAAGATAAGTTAATTGGAGATTGCGATGAGTTCTTACAACAAGCAAAAGCTTGGTTAGATTTAGAAGGGAAACATTAGGGGTTTTTTAGTGCAACGATGCCGAAGCCAAAAAATCAAAGTTGTCGGCACTATTTTTTGTTTTCTAGTTTTAGGGGCACGCGCGCTTTTTTGTTTCTTTTTTTAAAAAAGAAAATAGAAATAATCTTCTTACCATACAAATCTTTTTAAATAAAGCCAAATACCATAA
>CAZTPM010000067.1:0-3046 GCA_964615065.1 Candidatus Woesearchaeota archaeon | reverse complement strand
GAAGCAACAGGTCTTCTTACAGCAGTGTCTTGATAATATGAACTTTCAGAACCACTTCTTAAATAAACTTGGTAATAAGCACCAGTGTCCTGACCAGCATAGATATGATAATAAACCTTGTATTGTGAAATCGGCGGATTTGTTACTGTTGTAAAAGGAATTTCTTCAAAGTTTCCATTAAACTGATGAGGCGAATCTGCTTTAATCAAAGAACTGAAAAAATCTCCCCCACCAGGATAAGTTGCTGAAATTGCTACCTTACAAACTTCTGAACCCACATCTTCTGTTGATCTTAATTGAAATGCCTTAAAACTATTTTCAGCATAATACTGTGTAAAATAATTTATTGCTTTTTCAGAATTACTCCAAGCATCTGCAACACCTAAATATTCTCCTCCTCCACGAGAACTACTCTGCCCTGTTATCAACCCCATTAATTTTGGAATTGCTAATTTTGCCAAAGGAAGTGCTTGTTTCCATAAAAACTCACACAAATAAACACTATGAATTTCATCACAAATTCCAACCATTTCTCCAGAATCTAAACTTTTTTGTAAACAATCTCTATAAGATGTTTCAACAGATAACAAATTATCAAGACCTGCCTTAACACCTGTTAAACAAATTGGAATATAAATTCCTTCTTTAGCATTTGGCAAACACAATGCAATGCTTCCAATAATTCCAGATTGAACAACATCTTTTACAGGATATGCTCCTCCAAAATCACATCTGCTTGAAGGGCAAATCACAGGGTCACAAACATTAAATAAAATCTGACAATCTTTTACAGACATAAAATCCTGGCATTGAATATCTGGCACACTTACAGCAGGACTTCCAACAGGAATATCCTGACCATTAATTCTCACAGTTCCTTTTCTTTTTGATTCAGGTATTCTTGAAGCTTCACGAATTGCATTAACACCATCATCAACTAATTTTGTTGCTTTAGAAGAACTTAATCCAGCAAAAGCACTATATGTTTGACCTGTTCCTAAATTAATTTGTTGGCAAATATCATCTTTAATTCCAGAATTAAATTCAATAATTCCATTTTCCCCAACATTACACAACCAAAAACTTGAAACCCTTCCAGAATCATCATATGCTTTAATTCCCCCAAACACTGGCAAGGTCGCTGTTGTCGCAGCATACCAACCTTCTTTTATTTCAAACGGCACAATCGCAGGCAACCCAGCATAAGGTTCTGTTTCATAATATTTTACTTCAGGATTTTTAATTTCATTTTGGTAAGTTGTTTCATCGAATTTTTCATATTCTAAACTAAGGGGATTATTTGTAATTTCTTTTCCATCTTTATCTAAACTAACTTGGAAAGGAGTAATTTCTTTTCCATTTATCGAATAAGTTTTTTCAACAATATAATCATTATTCAAAAGAATTAAATATTGTTTGTTTTGCAACCTATCCACATAAATTCTAACAAGTTGTTTTTCATTTATTTTTTTTGTCTCTTCTGTTTCATCAAACTTTTCCTTCACATTTTTCCAAGTGATATCTTGAGTAATTATAATTGGTTTAGATTTTTCATTTGAAGAAAAATCAATTTCAGAAATTCCATATTGTGTAGAAATTGTTGCCCGTTTTGTATATTCCCTTGAATTCTCCCTGATATCACTAAAAATATAATACAAGTTTTCATTAGCCATTTGCTTAAGCTCAGCACTTGAATCACCACTATTCAAAATATTTGTATAAAGCTCAACATCTCTTAATTGCTCAATTGTATAAACATTATCTTGCCATGCATTTGAAGACAAAGAATCTAACATTTCATTTATTGTAATTTCCTCTTTTGAATTTTTTGGATTTGAAACAGATTTTATTTTAGACCCACTTAAAAAACTAACAACTTGCCCAGAATAGTTGGCCACAAATTTATCTGTATCTACAGCATCTTCAGAAAAAAGTTTTTTAGTAGTATAAACTGCTTGAATATTTTTTATATCATCTTGTTGAGAACTTAAAAATTTATACATTGCGTCAACATCTCTTTCAATAAATTCTGCATTTTTTTTAAAACATTGTTCTAAAGAATCTATATTAGAATCTTGTTTTACAATATCTGTGCATTTTTCATACCAGCCACCAGGATTTCGCATAACATTATATCTTGCAATTCCAAGACCTTTTCTATTATTCCAAAGATTTTTTAAGTTAAGTGCAAGACCTGTTCCTAAACAAGCTGTTTTCATTCCTTCAACAACAGTATTCAAATTCTTAGAAATATCTTCCCATTGTTTAATATTTTTATTTAAACCTTGTATCACATCTTTTGTTTTTTCAGGAGAAAGTTTAAACAAATCACTTCGTTTTTCAATTCCAACTTTAAAACCAAAATTAGCTTCTGCCCAAACATTATTAATATTTGAAATAACAGAAACTTTTGCAGATTGCTTAAGATTAACTTTTTTCAAAACAAAATTATATGAACTTGAAAAACTATTTGGAATATCTTTTTTTAAAGTTCTGGTGCCTCCAATAGTAAAATCTTTAACACCTTCCCAACCCTTTTTTTCAATTGAAATCTCAAATGTTGCAGAGTCCTGTTCAAGAGAAACTAATTGAATAAAATCATTTGCAGTTTCATTTAAATAAATAATCTGATTTTTTTTAATAGTAATAGGTATAGAAGTCCCATCTGGTTTTCTAATTAAAAGTTCTGCACTATATTCTTTTTCACTTGGTTCATAAACATTTTCCAAAGAAATTGTTTTAACACGATTATTTATAACAACACTCATTTCTTGAGAAGAATCACTTGAAAGACGATAAGAATCTTTGCATTTTGATAAAGGTTTTTTAGAATCAGGATAATTTTCTTCAAACTCTTTGCAAAACTCGACCATTGTTCTTTTCTGACCAAGAGATTCTGCAAGATTTATTTTTTCATAAAGTGCATTTTCGCCATATGTTTCTAAAACAGATTCATCAAATTCCTCGCCTGCAAAACTTTTTTCAAGAGAATCATAATCATCCAAAGCATTTTGATAATATTCTTTTGCTTCTTCAGAAAGCACAT
>CAZTPM010000066.1:0-3048 GCA_964615065.1 Candidatus Woesearchaeota archaeon | reverse complement strand
GTTTTATTCATAGTGAAGCAATTGTTGGTTTTATTTCAGCAGCCTTAACTCTTGTGGCAATCGCTTCTTGTTTTATTTTAGTTCCAGTTATAGAAAAATACAAAAAATCAAGTTTGTTTTTTTGGTCTTTAATCTTGTTTGGAATAACTTATTTGCTTTTTGCAATAAATACAAAACTTTATATTTTTGTTATTTTAGCTTTTTTTCTAACAATTTTTTATACTTTAAGAATGAATTCTTATGGAATAATTGTAAAAGATAAATCTACAAAAACCCAGTTATCAAAAAACGAGGGATTGATTTACACTTTTATGAACTTGGCTTGGGTAATTGGCCCTTTAATTGCAGGTTATCTTGCAAACGCATATGGAATAAGCTTGGTCTTTTTAATTTCTGCTATTTTTGTATTTTTATCTGCATTAACTTTTAAAATTTCAAAAATAAATGATGTAAACATAAAAAAGAAATTAGATAAAAATATTTTCAAAAACACAAAAGACTTTTTCAAAAACAAAAACAGAACTTTGGCTTATTTCATAAGTGGATCTGTAAACCTCTGGTGGATTTTAATTTACCTTTTCATGCCAATGCACATAATTAGAAGCGGATTAAATAATTTATGGATTGGTTATTTTTTATTCGCTATTGCAGTTCCCTTGGTTTTATTTGAATATAAATTTTCAAAATTAGCAGGAAAAAAAGGATTCAGAAAAATATTCAAAACAGGTTTTGGAATTCTTGTGTTAATTTCTTTATTATGCTTTTTTATTACAAATATTTATTTAACCCTTTTTCTTTTGGCTTTTGCAAGTGTTGGAATGGCAATGTTAGAATCAACAACAGAAGCATATTTCTTTGATATCATTGACAAAAAAGACGAATGCAAATATTATGGCCCATATAATACAGGAATAGATGTCAGCCAATTTGCAGGAAAAGTTCTTGCCTCTGTTGTTTTAATTTTCTTGCCTTTTAAATATGTTTTCCTTTTATTTGGAACTTTAATGTTTATTATGTTTTTACTTTCTTTCAAAATAAAGAATGTAATTGAAAATAGAAAAAAGTGAACCTCCACAAGGCAAGACCTTGTGGCATCTAAGTAAAGTTTATTAATTTTAACTGCCTGGTTTTTCTTCCTTGATTTTTAATATACTTTTTAATTATTTCTGCATTTATTCCCTCGCCAACAGTTCCAACAAAACTCCATCACTCCAAAATTCTCCTCCCCAAAGTTCCTCTTTTAAATCTGGATGTTTTTTAAAAAGCTGAATCGCAGTTACACTTTTGATTATTTGAAATAATTGGGATAGAGAATATTTAGGAACAAATCTCAACATGAAATGAACATGGTCCTCGTCAAATCCAATTGTTTCTAATTTCATATGGTATCTTTTTTCCATTCCCAAACAAATTTCCTTAATTGAATTTACATATTTCTCGACGAGAAACAAATCTTTTCTATACTTAATACAAAAAACAAAATGATATTTTATCTTGAAAACTTTATGTGCTGATTTTTGAAGTTCATCTTCAATAGATTTCAAAAGACAAAGATGTTTAATATCTTTTTGCCAGATTTATCCTAAGGCAAAACATTCTGGGGTAGTTAGAAGAATGATTCTATTCATTTCCAACTAACTTTTTTCTTTTCTAAATATATAAATAAAGAAGTAAATAAAAATAAAAATAAAAATTAAGCTGCAACGTTTACTATGTGAGAACCTGTTTCACCACAGAGTCTTTCAGTTCCTGAAGCATCTTCAAAGTAAACAGCAAGACTTACTGTTGCTGGAATAGCTTCAAGATTACCTATTGCTACTACATTAATTCCTGTTACTGTTTTTCTTGCTAGAGAATCAATATCCCCAACATACCCTGCATCAATATAGTTGCTTGTTCCTGCTTCATCATAAAAGATAAGCTTAACACCTGCAATTTCTTCATCACCAGAATTTCTTTGTAGAGTTACAGAACAATCATTTGCACCTGCTAAACAACTTGCTGAAACAATTTCAACATTAGTGTCTCTACACTTGTTTGCAAGATTAAAGTCCTCTGTAGACCCTTTGATGAATGGATTAACAACAGCCCAAATAATTCCGATAGCCGCGATAACTAATAAAATTATTATCAACGTTGTAATTACTCCAGACAGTCCTTTTGTGTTTTTCATTATTAACCTCCTTTTAATGATTATATAATTTATCTAATTAAAAGATGTTTAAAAATGTTTTTATTTTCTATTAAACGTGTCGAGGAGTTTAAAAAATTCTTTTTCGTCAAGAACTTTATCAGATTCAGATAATCCCACATGTTCTGAAAACTTCCAAAAAGATTCAGGCTTGTAACCTTTTTTTCTTAAAGCAGAAATTGTAGGAAGTTTTTCGTCATCCCATCCAGAATATTTTCCCTCTTTTATTCCTTGTGTTATCTTCGTCGCTGATAATTCCATATCTTTAAATTTCCATCTTCCTAAATAAGCTTCCCAAGGATATTTTTTATCAAGAATTTTGTAAATCATTTTCTGTCTTTCTGCATTATCTCTATGTTCTTTTGCTCGAATAATATGAGTCATTTTTAATTCAATATCATCAACAGTTACAGAAAGATTCATCAACGGCCAAACACGATATTTGTTTTTTTGAAGAGGATGAGAAGATTCATTTATTCTTGCTAAAGGAAAATCTCTCATTGCAGGATTTTTATCTTTTATATTAGATTTAAATCTTAAAACAGCTTCGCCTTGTTTAAAACCTTTTTTGACAAACATTTTTTTCCATAAATCTAAATTTTCTTTTTGAGTATTTTTTCTACAAGCACATTCTTTTTTTTGATCAACCAATTTCTTAAAATTTTCAGAAGAACAAGTGCAAACATAAGCTGAATTTTTTTTAATTAGTTTTTCAGCATATTTATAATAAAGTTCCATTCTTTCAGATTGAATAATTATTTTTGTTTTTCCTTCGAACAACCATTCTGCATCTTGTTTTAATAAATCATATGCAGGAGGATAAATATTATCAGGATTTGTGTCTTCTATTCTCATAT
>CAZTPM010000065.1:0-3107 GCA_964615065.1 Candidatus Woesearchaeota archaeon | reverse complement strand
TTCGTGGAGAACAGATATTTTGCATGAAGTAGATTTAATTGAAGATGTTGCAATTGCATATGGGTATGAAAACTTCGAACCTGAAATCCCTTTAATATCCACAATAGGAGAACAAGATTCAAAAGAAATTTTAAAGAAAAAAATATCTGAAATTTTAATTGGTCTCAATATGCTTGAAGTTTCAAATTATCACTTAACAAATAAAGAAGACCAGTTTAGAAAAATGGGAATTCCTGAAAAAAAAGAAAAGAATTTCATTGAAGTTGAAAAATCGAAAACAGATTATACAATTTTAAGAAAAGACCTTTCACATTATTTATTAAAAAATCTTTCAGAAAATATTAATTCTGAATATCCACAAAAAATCTTTGAAATAGGAAAGGTATTTGAATGGCAAAATGAACAACCAAAAGAAGAAGAGCATCTTTGCTTGGCAATTGCACCTGGAAACTTCACAGAAGCAAAACAAATTCTTGAATATTTATTTAAAATGATTGGACTTGAACATAATTTAGAAGAAAGTGAAATTCATGATCCCCATTTCATTAATGGAAGAATTGCAGAAATTATTTTTAATAAACAAAAAATAGGATGTATTGGAGAAGTTCATCCAAAAATATTAAACAATTGGAAAATCAAAATGCCTATGGCATTATTTGAAATTCAATTAGATGAAATTTTTAAAAAATTGATTGAAAAAAATTAGACAAATCACACACAGAATCCAAAATTGCAAATTCCAAAAGAACAACTTTCACAATAAAAAGTTCCTCCACAACCATCAGCCCATCCCCCACATTCATAACCAGAAGTTTCGCATGTAAAAGGAACACAATCAGTCATCTCATTTCCCTTTACCTTATAAAAAGCAACAGGATTTCCTAAAGATTCTTCACCAGATTCTAATTTAAAAATTGGTGCAATAGAAATTTCTGTAAGATCCTTTATCTCAATTTCTGTTAAAGTAAAACTAAAAGCTTGATTTTCTAACTCTTTGATATTTGTGGTTCTCTCAAACACTTCGGAATTCATACCATCACTTGCAATAAATTTTATTTTAGAAAGACTTTCTCCTCCTTTATTTCGTTTAACCACAATTGTAAATCCTCCTACAAAAGAATTATTATTGATAATAACTTTTTCTATATCTAAACTAACCACACCCTTTCCTAAAAAAATTTCTCCTATGCTTCTTTCACCAAGAAAAGGCATTATAAAATTCTGAAAAGTTCCGACTATCATGATAACTAAAATAATTATAATTAATGCTTCAATAGCCCCTGACAAACCTCTTTTGTTCATAAAAAGAATAAGAGATTTTTATTTAAAAAACTATCCGAAATAACCTCTTGTATTTTCTTCAAACTTATTATCCCAATTTTTTTTAACTATTTCTATAACTCCTAATAAATCTTTTTTAATTTCTTTCCAAACTTTATAATTTTCTTTAATAAATTTAGCTTCTTTTTCTTCTGAAAAATCTAAATCAAGTTCAACTAAATCAACTTCAATCTTTGCAAACTTTTTATAAACTTCTTGTAAAACTTCTTTTTCTTTTGAATTTAAAGATTTAACAATTGAAAAAACAAACAAAGGAGAATTTGAAGGATTTAAAAGAGCTTCAGTAAACCTCATGTAATTTGAAATTTTATCCATTAAAAACTTCCTTACTTCTCTAATTAAATAATCTGTTTCCTCTACAGAAATTTTTTCTATTTGAAATTCCTGGTTAAACTCATCAAAATCTGGAAAACCAAACCTTGTCTGAATTTCTAAATATCTTTTCTTTAATTTTTCCAAAGATTCTTCTTTTTCCATAAAAAAGTTAGAAAAAACGATTATTTAAATCTAATGATGTAAAAAATTTATAAACTAACTTTAGAAAGTCTTAAAAACAATTATTTTATTATACTTTAAGAGGTGTAAAAAACCTCAGAAGAGAATTCTAAGAAAATGTAAAATGACTAACAATAAAGAAAAAATAAATAAACAGATTCATGCACAAGAATTAAAATTAAGAATTTTAATGACAAATTCTTGTAATCAAAATTGCCCTAATTGCCTCAATGATTTTCAAAAAAAACCAAAAAAAGGTCAAGAACAATTTTTAAAAATAGAGACTGCAAAAATAGCTATAAAAGAATATGTTAGTGCCTTTAATAAAAAATATCCTTTACAAATTTATTTTAGTGGAGGAGAACCAACACTTCATCCTGATTTAACTGATTTAATAAGTTATGCAAAATCTTTTAATTGCCATGTGACATTAAATACCAATGGAAATTTTCCTGATTCTTTGGAATCAGATTTAAAACATTTTTCTGATATAATTCATTTTGGAACATATAAAATAGATAAAAAACATGCTGAAAAAGTAAAAAGAATGAATGGTCTAATTCAAGGAATTTATCCTCAATTTAATGAATCTTTTATAAAATTTTATTCTTCATATAATCTTCCAATAAAAATATTTAAAGATTTTTATGATAATTCTAATGATTATATTAATTTTGTTGAAGAAATAACAAGAAAGTTTCCGGAAGCAAATTTGTCTTTTAGACACACAGGAATTCAAGAAAATAAAGGGAAAGGATGTTCTAATTGTGAAAAAAAATGCATTACACTAAAAGCTGCTTGGATATTTCCTGATGGAGGCACCTCTCCTTGCCCACAACTATATAAACACCCTATTATTTATCCAAAAAATTCTCAAGAATGGTTTAAATATTTTAATGTTGTAGAAAAATTTCATAAAAAATAATTAAAAAGCCTCAGCTGGGGATTGAACCCAGGACCTTTACATTACCAATGTAACACTCTACCAACTGAGCTACTGAGGCATGTTAAATTTTAAGAATTATACTATAAAAATTTATTTCTTCATAACCTTAAGAAAAACTAAAATTAACAAAACAATTATAAGTGCAACTGAAACAAAACCAAAAAGAATTGCCAAGAGGTTAAATAAATTTTGAAAAAATCCACCAGAAATATACGATAAAATCCAAGACAAAATAAATAAAATTAAGAAAAATATTAACCTTCTCAAAGTCATATTAATTTTCTTTGCACTTGAACGAACCATTTTTTTAGAAGAACTTTGATTA
>CAZTPM010000064.1:0-3206 GCA_964615065.1 Candidatus Woesearchaeota archaeon | reverse complement strand
CACCGATACTCGCCAACACAAATTGCTCGTATAAAGGTGGCCTATGCTTGACTTATGTTTTTTAAAAAGGATATTTTTTAGAATTATTCTACTTTCCAAGAAAGGTACTTAACTTCATCAGACCACACACTATCACTTGAAACTTCTATAAAACCGTTAATATTTTGAGGAACATCAAACACAATTTTTCCATTTTTAGGTAATCCGGGTTGCATTTGTTCAAAACTGAAAGAATCGTCTAAATAAATTTCTGCCATTGAATCATGTTCAAACCTTCTTTCTTGATCATCCAAAACAGTTACATAAGAACCCCAAAGAGTCTTTGATTCTTTCGCCACATTCTCTATAGTTACATCAAAAATTAAGAATACTCCATCTGCTTCTTCTCCAAAATACTCACTACCAAGATAACTTTTTGTTTGGTAGTCGTTGAAAGTGTAAGCAAAATTTCCAACAATAAATTTATCCCCAAAAGTGTAAGTTGTAATCTCGCTTAAAGGTTTATTTGTATTTGCATTTTCTCCAACATTTTTAGTTGAAGGTTGAGAATTAGAATCTATATCTAAATTTGAAATTCCAGAATTAGACGCACTAATTCCAATTAAAACAAAAATTATTATAATTAAAATAAATTTTATGCCTCCTGAAATTTGAAAATGAAATTTTTCCGCAGAAATTTTATTAAAATAAGGGAGGATCATCGCAGAACAAAGCATTATTAAAATTCCTGGAATATAAGAACCTTGGGAAATCACACCCACTCCTGCAATAATGAAAAGCACCCCAAAAACCCAACTAAAAATTGAACCAGCAGTAATTTTTTTAATTTCTTTATGTTCTTTTGCCATTTTTTAATACATTAATTAATGCAATATATTCTATTTAAACTTTACTACACTAATTAATGCAGTATGGTGGAAGTAAAATTGCAGGAAAGAATTTCTAAACAAGGTAAAAATAAATATATTACTTATGTGGTAACTTTACCAAAAATAATAATTGAAGCAATTCCGAATTTGTCTAAAACAAAAAAGTTTAATGTTAAAGTTGAAAGTGGAAAAATTATTTTGGCCCCAAAGAATTAAAATCAAAACTATTTTTCTAAACATTTAAAAAACTCAAGCTATTCTCTTTTCTATGGGAATTTAGCTCAGCGGGAGAGCACATGACTGAAGCTCATGGTGTCCGGGGTTCGACTCCCCGAATTCCCATATCAGAGTCAAACAAATTGGTTTAAACGAACTTCAAAACTTTTATAAATAAGATTTAATTAATATAAATATGATAGAAAAAGGGGGAAGTTATATTTTTGGAATTATAAGTTTAGTTATGGCTTTTTTTGTGCCTTTAGCTGGGATTGTTTTTGGAATTATAGGATTAGTTCAAAACAAAAAAGAAAAAGGAAAATTTGTAGACAAAGCTAAAAAAATGAATATTCTTGGAATTATAATCGGAGCAATTTTATATGTTAGTTCACTTTTATTATTAATTTTTTCGCAAGGATTGTTTAATTTAATTTAAAAATGAAAAACAAAAGAATAAAAAATAGAATAAACAATTTTTCTAAGAAAAATTGTAAAGCAGCAATGGAAATGAGCGTCGGAACAATTGTAACAATTGTATTATTAATGAGTGTTCTGGTTTTAGGGATAGTTCTTACTAAAAGTATTTTCGAAAGCTCAAAAGGTGCAATTGATATGACAGATCAACAACTTCAATCTGAAATTTCAAAATTGTTTGCAGAAGAAAAAGATTTAGTTATCTATCCTACTTCTGGAAAAATTACTATTAAAGGTGGAGAAAGAGATCAAATTGTTGTTGGAATTAGAAATAGTGCTGATTTTACAGATGTTTCAACAGAATTTACATACGAAGTTTTAGTAAGTGGGAATGATTGTGGATTAAATAAAGAAGAAGTTGAAAATTGGATAAGTATAAAGCCAGAAGAAATAATTCAAATTCCTATTGGCGGGTTTGAAAAAAGTAGAATTAATTTTAAAATCCCAGAAGGCACTCCAAATTGTTTAGGTGAATTTAGAGTTACCGTTAAAAGAGGTAGTAAAATATACGACTCAGAATTATTTAGTGTTGAAGTTAAAGCTTAAACCCTAGTTTTTTAAATTACACTTTCTTAAATTAATTATGCCATTGAAAATTTATAATACTTTAACAAGAAAAAAAGAAATCTTTAAACCTTTGAAAAAAGGACATGTTGGATTATACACATGTGGGCCAACAGTTTATTGGTATCAACATATTGGGAATTTAAGAACATATATTTTTGTGGATATTTTAAAAAAAACTTTGAAATTTAATCAGTATAATGTTAAACAAGTAATGAATATTACAGATGTTGGACATCTTACAAGTGATGCAGATGAAGGTGAAGACAAAATAGAAAAAGCTGCAAAAAAAGAAGGAAAAAAGGCACAGGACATTGCAGATTATTATTTGAAAATTTTTAAAGAAGATTTTAAGAAGTTAAATATTTCTGAACCAGATATTTGGTGTAAAGCAACAGAACATATTAAAGAACAAATAGAACTTATAAAAATTTTAGAACAAAAAGGTTTTACATATAAAACCTCTAATGGAATTTATTTTGATACTTCTAAATTAAAAGATTATGGAAAACTTGCCAAACTTAATGTTGAGGGGCTGAAAGCGGGAAAGAGGGTGAATATTGGGGAGAAAAAAGCTAAGACGGATTTTGCTCTGTGGAAATTTTCTGAAAAACAGGGAGTTCGTCAGCAGGAATGGAATTCCCCGTGGGAAATTGGATATCCGGGATGGCATATAGAGTGCTCCGCCATGTCTTCAAAATATCTCGGAAAGCAGTTTGATATCCATACCGGAGGAATAGACCACATTCCGGTTCATCATACAAACGAGATTGCGCAGTCGGAAAGTGCATTTGGGAAAAAGCCGTGGGTGAAATACTGGCTTCACGGAGCTTTTCTTACAAATATGGAAGGAGAAAAGATATCTAAATCTAAGGGAGGATTATTTACAATCTCCGAACTAGAGAAAAAAGGTTTTCCTCCGCTGGCATTTAGATATCTTGCCTTGACAACCCACTATCGCAAACCCCTTTTATTCTCGCTAAAAAATCTGGAAGCGGCAAAAAATGCGTATGAAAGATTGAAGAGATTTGTGAGTGAAGCGGGAGAAGATAAAAAAGTTAATGGGAAATATCTGAAGGAGTT
>CAZTPM010000063.1:0-3289 GCA_964615065.1 Candidatus Woesearchaeota archaeon | reverse complement strand
ATTTGGAGGAATTATTTAAAGAACTTTCTTTTTGTGAATATGTTTGGGTTGAATTGTTAAACACGAGAAAATATATTTTAGACAAATTTATGCCTTTTATTAAAGAGAACTTTCCAGAAGAAATTAAGGATTTTGAATTTGCATTAAAAAATCCTGAAAAATATTATGAAATGAAAAAAAAAGAAGTAGAGTTTTTGAGTAAAAAATATAATTTGAAAGTAAAGAGTTTAGTTAGGCATTAATTTGGTACAACTTGAAAAAAACAAATTATGTTTAAGATTATTCTATAATATATTCAAAATGTTTTCCTTGATAATTTGTTATCTTGACACTCCCATCATCAAGGGTTTTAGTATATTCAGGCAGAAGGGGAATTTTTCCTCCTCCCCCCGGAGAGTCAATAACAAATTGTGGGACTGCCATTCCACTTGTATATCCTCTAAGTCCTTTAACAATCTCTAACCCTTTTGAAACCGGGCATATAAAATGAAATGTTCCTTTTACTAAATCTGGTTGATAAAGGTAATATGATTTTACTTTCATTGCAAGAAGCTTTCTGTTTAATTCCATAAATGTTGTAGGATTATCATTTACATTTTTTAACACAATACTTTGATTTCCTAAAGGGATTCCTAAGTTTGTAAGGATTTCGCATGCATTTTTGCTTTCTTCTGTAATTTCCATAGGATGTTCAAAATGTGTGTTAATATAAAGTGCAGGGTTATTACTATTTTCTTTTAAAATCGTTTGCAGATTTTTATCTTTTATAATTCTTTGAGGATATGTGCATGGAACTCTTGTCCCTATTCGTATTATTTCAATATGATTAATTTTTCGAACTTCTTTTAGGATTTTTTCTAATTTTTTTGTTGAAAGCATTAAGGGGTCTCCTCCAGAAAGAATAATATCTCTTATTTCTTCATGATCGGAAATGTATCTTAACATTTTGTTAAAATCTTTTTCAGAAGGAATTTTATTTTCCTCTCCTACTTTTCTTTTTCTTGTGCAAAATCTGCAATACATTGCACAGGTATTTGAAATTAATGAAAGGCACCTATCAGGATATCTATGAGTTAATCCAAAAATTCCATTTTCTTCTTTTAGGGGGTCTTCTTTTCCTCTAATGTTCGTTATTTCTTCTATTTTTGGGATACATTGATTCCAGATGGGATCATTCTTTCTACAGATAAGAGAAATGTAATATTTGCTTATGCACATCGGGTAATTTTTCATAACTTTGCTGATATCTAATTTCTCGTTATCAGTTAAAAAGATATTTTTTTTAATTAATTCTGCCTCTAAATTGGGAACATCTTTAATAAAATTCTTTTGACTTAAGATTTTCTTATAATCTGAAGGTTCAACATCAGATTGTGAAGAATTGTTCTTTTCTATAATCATATTTTCATTATTTTTATAATCTCTTATTCTTTTATTATGTTTTATATTTAAACTTTTCCATACCAAAAAATATAAAAACTTTTTGATACATTTATTTTTTTTATACACCACTTATTAATTTTGGATTGCTTTAGAAAAAATAAATTGTATGCTCTTTATAGATTTTTAATAACAGGATATATAAATTAAACCCCCAACTTCTTTCCAATAACAATCAACTTTTGTCTTCCTGTTTGCATATTTTTAATCATAAACTTTTTCTTTTCAACTTCTTTCTTACCAACAAAAATAACTTTTTTAATTCCATAAGAATTTGCATATTCCAATGCCTTTGATGGCTTACCATAAAAAACAGAAACATTCTTGCCTTGTTTCCGAAGCTGTTGCGAAACTTCAATCGCCTTTTTATCTTCATTTAAAGAAACAATTAAAATCTTTTCAATATTAACTAACATTTTTGTAATTAATTGCAATCTCTCAAGTCCAAAGGAAATCCCTGTTGCTTGAATTCCTTCAATCAAATATGAACCGCCTCCACAGATTGTTTCTTTCAAACCTTTTGTTTTAACCTCAAAAACATTTTTATTATAATAAGACAAACCACGAACCAAACTCGGCTGAAAAACAACTTTTACACCAAAGTATCTACAATACCTTTTCAATTCTTCCACATCCTTGTAAGCTTCAAATTTCTTAAAATAACTCTCATCCTTTTTCAAAACTTTTAAAATACTCTCTACATTATATTTTTTTAAATTACTTGCAACTTCTTTTTCAGAAAGTTTATCTAATTTATCAACCTCTCTTAAAATCTGCTCTTTATTTTTTTTAATTCCTTGGGCTTCTAAAATTTGATTTAACAATTCCCTGTTACCAACATAAATTGTATTTTCTATTTTCAAATTATTCAAAATCTCACTAGTAATTGCTAAAATTTCAGCATCATCTTTTACAGAACTTCCAACAATATCTACATCACACTGAGTGAATTGCCTTAACCGATTTCCAGAAACAGGCTCGTCCCGAAAAACAGGTCCAATTTGAAAACGCTTGTAAGGAAGTTTTTTATTATTCGCTATTCTCTTTAACTGAAAAGTAAACTCATATCTCAAGGCAAGATTCCTCTTTCCCTTGTCTTGTAACTTAAAAACATCAGAAACAGCCTCGTCATCTGCATTCCCTGACTTAACAAAATCTTCATACTCAATTATCGGCGTCTCAACTTGCTCAAAATTATATTTTTCAAAAGTCCGCCTAATAACTTCTTTTACAAAAGCCCGTTTCTCAGCTTCTTTTCCTGTGAAATCGCGGAATCCTTTTACTGTTTCGTTTGTCATTTTATTATTTTCTGCAATTTTTATTTTTTAATTTATCCAACTTCGTTGGAATATCGCGATTGATTGAAGTTTCACGATATAAAGGGCGGAAGGAGGGAGTCGAACCCTCTTTTTGCGGACCACAACCACACGTCATAACCGTTAGACCACAACCGCCATTATTTAATTTAATTAAACATGGTATAAAAATATTCTTATTAATCTTCGCACAGCTAGAAAAAAAACTTCTATTGATGATGGGGGCAACCCCAAAGTTTAGTCTGTCTCATTTGGATTTCCTCAAAATATGAATGAATGAGAATTTTAATTCTCTTATAAGAAAAACAATTTCATAGGATTTTTAAATCTATCTAAACTTAGTATTAAATGGGTGTGCTTATTGGAAAACAAAGAGGTGAAAGAGTTTTTACTAAAATAGGAAAACTTGCAATAATTAGTTTTTTGGTCGCAGTAGCCTTGGCTTTGATTGATACAATTTGGGCAGTTTATATGGATAGTTTTATTCATAGTGAAGCAATTGTTGGTTTTATTTCAGCAGCCTTAACTCTTGT
>CAZTPM010000062.1:0-3294 GCA_964615065.1 Candidatus Woesearchaeota archaeon | reverse complement strand
TTTTTTACCTCTTCAATTTCTTCGCTAGAAATCGCACACCCTTTAAACTTCATTCATAAAGCAGAGCATCTAAAACATTCGGAGATTTTAATTCTATCAGCCCTTTTTTGTATAGCACATAAGCTAATTCTGTTGAACGAATCACCTTGAATCCTTTGAAAATTTTATAATTACTTGATTTGATTTTTATTGAAGACTGGATTTTTCTTTGTAAAAGTTTTGTAAGATTTTCTGGTTTTTCTAAAAGAACACGGGTCGTTCGTTCATCAATTGCAAGAACATTTGAAATTCCTTTTTGATTAAGTAAAACACTTAATCCAAGACACGAGCTTTCCCCTAATCCAAGAATTTTCACTTCCTTCTCTTTTGTATAAAACAAACTATTTGCAACTTGCATAAACTCATTTGTTTTTGTTGTAATATCAGAATCTTTTATCCCGACTGAAACCGGAAGCTCAAGAACTTTTTCTTCAAGAAGTTGGTTTAATCTTAATGCTTCAAGTTCAAAACGTTTTATATTAATTGGTTTATCAATAATCTCTTTTTTAACTTCTGAAGTTATCAAAAACTTTCCATCAAAAACTTTCCTTAAACTTCTCAATTCTTCGAACATGCCGTTCATGGCAAAACTTATCAGCGTCCCTGAATCAAATACTATTGCCTTCATCCAAAAATCTCCATTGCAATTTTAATTCTGTCTTTAATATTAATTGTTTTGCTTTCAACAACATCTGGAATTCCTGTTTGACCGGCATATTCTGCAAGTTCATACATTGAAATCCCAAGAAGTTTTGCTGTTTGTTCCATTGAAATCCCATGCTCATACAAACGAGAAGCTTTGTTAATTTTCGCTTTCCTAAAGACAAATTCAATATATTCTTTCAACTTCCCAGATAATTTTCCAAGAACACTATGGATTGCTTCAAAGTCTTTTCTAAATTTGTCACTATTATTTTTTTCAATGTCCTTTATTGAATTTTCCAAAGAAACTTCTATTGTTTTGTAAAAAACATCCCAGCCAGGAAGTTGTCGGTAATTTTCCCTTTCAAGAATTTTCCCAATTGAATAAATAAAAACAGCCACTGCAATATTGTCGGGGTCTTGAGTAAATGAAGCAATGTTAATCGTTTGGTTGCTCAAATTTTTTATTTTCAGGGCATCACCTTTTTCAAGAGCTTGCTTTGTTTCTGTAAGAATCCGCAACACATTCTCTTTTTCTTGCATAATTCAAATAAGTAAATTACGTTAATAAATGTTGGGATATTTGAGGAATTTTTTAAATTGCAACTTACCTGTTCATTGATATACTTAATATTAATGCTCTGTCAGATTTAAGTTTTGGCAGAATATTTATAATAGTTTATCAATTTGCGAGCCGTGAAACAGCGAGCGACAATTTTTATACTAAAAACTCTTTGTTCAACCATGAAACAAATAATATTAGACACGAATTTTATTTTAACATGCGTGAAACAGAAAATTGATTTTTTTGATAAGTTAGAATTAGATTATAAAATTATAATCCCAAAACAAGTTATACAAGAATTAAAAAGAATAAAGCACCCGCAAAAAGAAATCACCTTGAAAATTTTATCGAAAAAGAAATTCTCAAAAATTGATTTGGGTGTAAATTATGTTGACAAAGGTTTGACAAGATATGGAAAAGCCCACCCATCTACAATAATCGCCACACTTGATAGAAAATTGAAAAAGAAAATTCCAAATAAGAAAATGGTTATTAGGGGGAGGAAGAAGTTTGAGATTATTTAAAGCCCTTGCCCATTAACTTTTTAAACCAATTTTCACTATAATTTTTATGTTTTATATAACAGAAGTCGAAGATCATGTAAGAGTTGCACCAAAGCTTTTTGGTTTGCCAACTACTGAAGCTGTTGAAAGACAACTTCGAGCAACATATTCAGATTATTACAGCAAAGAACTTGGTAAAGTTATAACTATAATTGAGATTTTAAATGTTGGAGAAGGAGTGATAATCCCTGGAGATGGTGCAGCATATTATCTTTCAAAGTTCAAACTTTTAACATGGAAACCAGAACTTCAAGAACTTGTCCATGGAAAAGTTTCAGAAATCACAAATTTCGGTGCTTTTCTTGACGTTGGTGTAATGAGGGGGATGATACACATAAGCCAAACAATGGATGATTATGTAAGTTTTAGCAAGGAAAATTCCTTACTTGGAAAATCCTCAAAACGAGGCCTAAAAACAGGAGATTTGTGTTTAGCAAGAATTGTTGCAATTAGCCACAAAGGAGATGAACCAAAAATAGGTTTAACAATGAGACAACCTGGTTTAGGAAAACTTGAATGGATAAAAGAAGACAAAATCAAAAAACAAAAAGATGCAAAGAAATCTTCAAAGTTAGAAGAAAAAATAGTAAAAGGAGCAAAGAAAAAATAAAATGAAATCTAAAGCATGTAAAATTTGCAAGACAGTTTATGAAGAAAAAGACAAATGTCCAAAATGCCATTCAAAAGAATTTACAGAAAGTTTTAAAGGAAGAATAATTGTTCTCAATCCTGAAAAATCCGAAATCGCACAAAAACTAAATTTGAAAGACAAAGGAAATTTTGCAATTAAAACAAGATAAAATGGAAAATTTCAAAATAGTTTCTGAAAAAACAAACATTCTTTTTGAAAGAAAAGAAATTAAAGCAACAGTTTATGCAGAAATTACACCAAGCAAACAAGAAGTTGAAAAACTTTTAATTGAAAAATTACCAACAACCTTAGATGTTTTAAAATTAGAAAGAATAAAAGGAAAGTTTGGTTCAAAAACATTTGAAATAACAGCAAAGGTTTACAAATCAAAAGAAGATAAAGAAAATATTGAAAGAAAAACAAAACAAGAAATTGAAGCTGAAAAAAAAGTTGTTGAAGAAACAAAAAAAGCAGAAGAAGAGGCAAAGAAAATTGAACAAGAAAAAAAAGAAGCAGAAGAAGAGGAAAAGGCTGAAGAACCCAAAGTAAAGGAAACACCATCTAAAGAAATTGGGAAGGTTGAAGAAATTAAACCAGAAAAAAAACTTATTGAAGAAGTAAAAAAAGAACTAAATGAGGTAAAAGAATAAAATGGGTGTTAAAAAAAATAAGAAAAAAGGAAAAAAACCGCACAAGAATAAACCGACTTCTAAAAAATATTCAAAATACAAAATAGAAGGCGACAAAATAACAAGAGCAAGAACATGCCCGCGTTGTGGACTTGGTGTTTTTTTAATGGTTACAAAAGACAGAGTTTATTGTGGAAAATGTCATTATTCTGAATTTAATTCTAA
>CAZTPM010000061.1:0-3316 GCA_964615065.1 Candidatus Woesearchaeota archaeon | reverse complement strand
ATAACTTCAGCTTGGTATTTTCCATCTGGAGCTGTTAAAAAATACTTTTGTTCATTATCAACGCCCAAACAAACGTCGACGTTAAAAGATTCGTTTCCGATTTTTACCAAAACTGTTTTATTACAATATTCAACATTCCCCCTATTTATTATTGTAACAGTTCTATTTATTAAATCCACAGAAATTTCTTTTTTTTCAAGTATTTGGAATGTTGTGTCTGCTTCTAATTTACTTGATATTCCATGAATTTTAAATTCTGAAACGGGTTCATTATATTTAATAGGGAATTCAAATAATTCATCTGTTGCAATTGTTACTTGTTCTTGTATTTTGTCATTTGAATTTTTTATTGTTAATACTGCTGTTGTATCTGGGATTTTTTCTCCTGTTTGGTCATGGAGAATTGCTTTTATTTGCACATTTGTTCCTGGTTCCACTTCTGGATTTTCAAGAATAATTTCTAAACTTGTTGGAATTTGTTTGATGTATATATTTTTATTTAAAAAACCTGTATTTGTTTTTCCTCCGAGAGGGTCTTGTTCATATGCAATTAAGTTTATTAAATAAGCTCCTGCTTTAATTTTTTCTTCTAAATCTAAATTAACTAAAAAATACCCATTGTTTATTGTTTCAAGATAAATTTTTTCATCAGAGTTGTTTTGAACTAAACTTAGTTCTACAAATCCATTTACTTGTTTTCCATTTTCTTTTGTTGCATATCCTTCGAAAATAGCTTTTTCTCCTGGTTCTAAATCTGTTTGTTCAGTAGAAAGTTCGATTGTTAAAGAATCAGAAATTTTGAATTCTTCTGTTAATTGGTATTTATCTCCAAGAATTGCTTTTATTTTACATTTTCCTTTTGAGGTTGTAATTAAATCTTTCATTAAAACTAAAGAAGTTTCCATTCGTTTTTCTTCTCCTGTTGCAAGACTTACGCCATTTTTATAAAAACCTAATTCACTTCCTCCACATAAAAGGTTTAATTCAAATAAACCATAAATGTCAGAAGTTGTTTTTATTGTTACAGGAAGATTGATTGCCTCTCCTAAATTATAAACTTCATTTGGTTGTGTGTTAAAAATTATTGTTGTTTCTGCAGATATAAAACTAATTAGAAAAATTGCACATGCTAGAAATATAAATATTTTCCTCATTTTATATTAAAAATAATGAATTGAGATTTATAAACTTTCTCGTGATTTTGTGTAAAATTTAAAAACTTGATTTTCTTGTGTTGTTTATGAAGATTTTGAATTTGCATGTAGATTATATTAAATTTAAGCCCTTGAAAAAAGCTTTAAAGAAAATAGCAGACCTTGCTGAGCATGAAAGAAAAGAAGTAGAAGTAAAAGAAGCCTTGGTTGTTTTAACAGCTGTTGAAAAATCTGATTCAAATGTTGAGAAAGTTGTTGAAGTTTTTGTTAAAAATGTAAGAGAAATTGCAGAGCAAGTTAAAACAGAAAACATTGTTCTTTATCCTTATGCTCATCTTTCAAGCAATTTAGGGTCGCCAGACTTGGCTGTTAAAGTTTTAGATGAAGCTGAAAAACAATTGAAAAAGCATTTTAAGGTTTCTCGAGCACCTTTTGGATATTATAAAGAGTTTGAAATGAAGGTTAAGGGTCATCCTTTAAGTGAGTTAAGTCGGGAGATTAAAGTTGAAGAAAGGGCACCGCTCGGTGTACCCCTAAGCACCGAATTAAGGGGCAAAGGTGAAGAAAAATATGATCCTAAGCAACTCTTAAGAGAAATTTCAAAATCAAAGTTAGATAGTTCTAAGTTGAAATCTAATGATCACAGGATTTTAGGAAGAGAAATGGATTTGTTTAGTTTTAATGAAACAGCACCTGGAATGGTTTTTTGGCACAATAATGGATTGATAATTTACAATGAATTAGTTAAATTTTGGAGGGAAGTTCATAGAAATGCAGGTTATCAAGAAATTCGGACCCCTCAAGTTTTAGATAAACGACTTTGGCAGATTTCAGGACATTGGGAAAAATACAAGGAAAATATTTTTCTAACAGAATATGAAAAAAGAAAGTTTGCTGTAAAACCCATGAATTGCCCTGGGGGTCTTTTAGTTTTCAAAAATAGTCCAAAGAGCTACAAGGATTTACCTTTGAAAGCAGGTGAAATGGGAAATGTTCATAGGTGTGAATTAAGTGGAGTTCTTGGAGGTTTATTTAGGGTTATTCAATTTACACAAGACGATGCACATGTTTTTTGTACTGAAAAACAACTTGAAGATGAAATAATTAAGGTTATTGAGTTGGTTGAATATTTTTACAAAGATGTTTTTGGATTTGAATATGCTGTTGAGCTTTCTACTCGGCCTGAGAAAAGGATTGGAAGTGATAAAATGTGGGATAAAGCTGAAATTGCTTTGAAAAATGTTTTAGATAAAAGAAAAATGAAATACAAAATTAATAAAGGAGATGGAGCATTTTATGGACCAAAGATTGATTTTCATTTGAAAGATAGTTTAGATAGAACTTGGCAATGTGGAACTATTCAAGTTGATTTTTCAATGCCAGAAAGGTTTGAACTTGAATACATTGATAAAGATAATTCTAGAAAAAGGCCAATTATGGTTCATCGTGCTATTTATGGTTCACTTGAAAGATTTATTGGAATTTTGCTTGAGCATACAAGTGGGAGATTGCCTACATGGCTTGCGCCTGTTCAGGTCAGGATTTTGAGTTTTACAGATAGGAATACTAAATATGGTGAAAAGATTTTAGGAGTTTTAAAAGAAGATATTCCTGAACTTAGAATTGATTCTGATTTTAGATCAACAACTGTTCAAACAAAGGTTAAAGAAGCTGAGATTATGAGAGTGCCTTATATAATTGTGATTGGTGATAAAGAAGAAAAAGAAAATACTTTGGCTGTGCGAATTCGTGGTGATAAAAAGATTGAGAAGATGACTTTAGACGAGTTTAGTGAAAAGTTGAAGGTTGAGATTAAGGAGAGGAGATGAAAGAGAAGTCTTTTTTAAATTTGGTAGGTCCTGTGATAATTTTGGGAGGAATTATTCTAATCTTTCTTGAGAAATTAAATTCCAACCTTTTTTTGTATTTTGTATTTATATTTTTTCTTTTTATAATTTATGTTGTTTTTATTTTGATTAAAAATTTAATGAAAAATAATAAGAAATCTTAAAAACTCTTTTCCCTCTTTAGTTTTATGAACATTCAATTTTATTATGAAAAGTTGCAGAATTCTAAAGAATATCAAAAATTTGTGAAGGAAAATCCGAAAGCTTTTTTGTGTTCTGGATTTTTTATAATTGATAAAAAAGGTAGTGAAAATA
>CAZTPM010000060.1:0-3338 GCA_964615065.1 Candidatus Woesearchaeota archaeon | reverse complement strand
ATAAAAGGTTCGTCCCACTCACGCAAATTTTTCATTTATTCGGGAGTTTTGAAAAACAAAAAGATAACTTTTTATATGGGCTTATGATTTTAATAATAGGTATAAAAAATGGGGGAAAAATCATTAAACAAAAGTTTGCGTAAGGCGAATATATCTAAAAATGATGAGTTTTACACTCAACTAACAGATATTGAAAAAGAATTAAAGCATTATAAGAATCATTTCAAAGATAAAATTGTTTTTTGTAATTGCGATGACCCCGAAGAAAGCAATTTTTTTAATTATTTTTGTTTAAATTTTGAATTTCTCGGATTAAAGAAACTAATCACAACACATTTTGAAACAGAAAAACCTTCATATAAATTAGAAATTGTAAAAGATATAAACAAAGATGGAAAAATTAATCAATTAGATACGATAAAAACAAAACTGAAACAAAATGGAGATTTTAGAAGTCCTGAATGTATAGAAATTTTGAAAGAAGCGGATATTGTTATAACCAATCCCCCATTCTCCTTATTCCGAGAATATGTTGCTCAATTAATGGAATATAATAAACACTTTATAATACTTGGACAACAAAATGCAATATCCTATAGAGAAATATTTAAGTTAATTAAAGAGAATAAATTGTGGCTAGGTGTGGATAATAATGGGACAAAATGGTTTCAAGTTCCGGACCATTATGAGATAACTACTAAATCTAGAAAGAAAATTGAGAATGGTAAACAATTTTTTAGTATGGGAAGCATTGTTTGGTTTACCAATTTAGATATTAAAAAAAGGCACGAAAATTTAATCCTTTACAATACATACTCTGGTAATGAAAGTAAATATCCCAAATATGATTACTATGAAGCTATAAATGTAAATAAGGTAACAGATATTCCCATAGACTACAAAGGTGCTATGGGTGTTCCAATTACATTTTTGGATAAACACAATCCTGAACAATTTGAAATTTTGGATGGGATTGGAAGATATAGTATGTTAACAGGACCAACCAATGAGACGCGGGGAACATATTTAACTAAAATAAATGGGTCTCCAAAATTTGCTCGTATAATAATCAAAAATAAGAAAATTTAATTACTAAATAAGACTATGGCAAAAAAAAATTTAAACAAAAATTTACATAAAGCAAAGGATTCAAAAAATGATGAATTTTACACTCAGTTGCCTGATATTGAAAGAGAACTAGGTCACTACAAGGAACACTTTAAAGATAAGGTTATTTTTTGTAATTGCGATGACCCCGAAGAAAGTAACTTTTGGAAATATTTTGCTCTAAATTTTGAATTTCTCGGATTAAAGAAACTAATCACAACACATTTTGAAACAGAAAAACCTTCATATAAATTAGAAATTGTAAAAGATATAAACAAAGATGGAAAAATTAATCAATTAGATACGATAAAAACAAAACTGAAACAAAATGGAGATTTTAGAAGTCCTGAATGTATAGAAATTTTGAAAGAAGCGGATATTGTTATAACCAATCCCCCATTCTCCTTATTCCGAGAATATGTTGCTCAATTAATGGAATATAATAAAAAATTTTTAATTATTGGTAACATCAACTCAATATCCTACAAAGAGTGTTTCGAAATAATTAAGAAAAATAAGATGTGGTTAGGATATAATTGTGTTAGGCATTTTAAAAGACCTAATGGCACGATGTATGAAACGGCTAGGGCTTTTTGGTTTACAAATCTTGATATTAAAAAGCGTCATGAAGAATTTATACTCTACAAAAAATACAACCCTGAAGAATATACAAAATATGAAAACTATGATGCTATAAATATTAATATTGCAAAAAATATACCTCTAGATTATAAAGGGGCGATGGGAGTTCCAATTACTTTTTTGGATAAACACAATCCTGAACAATTTGAGATAATTGGCTTGGGCATATCTAATTCAGGTTTAGAAATTGGGGTTAAACCATACAAAAAAGAGCATAAAAAATATAGAAAAGAAATCCAAAAACGGGGTGCTGTTGATGGAGACTTATATATGGTGAATAATGGAATTGTTGATGTTCCTTATGCCCGTATAATCATAAAAAACAAAAGAATTTAAATAATAGGTTATAAATATTATATTAAGATGAAAATACAACTAAAAGAAATCACAATTAAGGAAGTCTCAAAAGGGTATCTAAATGACGATGAAGAAGGTGTTGTTGGATATAAAGGAAAATTAAATATTCGTCCTAAATACCAAAGAGAGTTTGTATACAAAGACAAACAGAAGGATGCTGTAATTGAAACTGTCAGAAAGAATTTCCCTCTAAATGTAATGTATTGGGTTAAAAATGAAGATGGCACTTATGAAGTAATGGATGGGCAACAAAGAACAGTAAGTATATGTGAATTTATAGCCGGAAAATTCTCGCTCAATTATCAATATTTTCATAATTTAGAAGCAGATGAAAAAGAACAAATTCTAAATTATAAATTAATGATTTATTTTTGTGAAGGAACTGATAAGGAAAAATTGGATTGGTTTAAGACTATAAATATTGCTGGAGAAAAATTATATGACCAAGAATTAAGAAATGCCATATATACGGGAACTTGGCTATCTGATGCAAAAAAATATTTCAGTAAATCGGGCTGTCCAGCCTATAATATCTCAAGCGATTATATGAAAGGTTCGCCTATTCGTCAAGATTATTTAGAAACTGCAATTAGTTGGATTAGCAAAGGAGAAATAGAAAAATACATGGCAAAGAATCAACAAAAGCCAAATGCAAATGAATTATGGTTATATTTTCAAAATGTTATAAGTTGGATAAAAGTAGTTTTCCCTAAATATCGTAAGGAAATGAAAGGTGTTCCATTTGGAATTTTATATAATGAATTTAAGAGCAAAGAATTTGATTCAAAAAAGATAGAAAAAGAAATAACAAAATTGATGTTAGATGAAGATGTATCTAAAAAATCAGGTATTTATCAATATGTTTTAACTAGAAATGAAAAATTCCTAAGTATTCGTTCATTTACTGATAAACAAAAAAGAGAAGCATATGAAAAACAAAAAGGCATATGTGTAAAATGTAAAGAACATTTTGAAATTGATGAAATGGAAGCAGACCATATTAAGCCTTGGCACGAAGGAGGACACACTACTTCTGAAAATTGTCAAATGTTGTGTAAGCAAGACAATAGAACTAAATCTGGAAAGTAAAAAATTTAACAAAACTCCCGACTTCTTTTAAGAAAAGAAGCAAAAAGACGGAAATCCCCATTTTCTTTTTTTAGGAAAAAAAGAAACAAAAAAAGCGCGCGTCTCTCTAATACATAGCCCACCCAAAAAAATATTATTTCAAA
>CAZTPM010000059.1:0-3345 GCA_964615065.1 Candidatus Woesearchaeota archaeon | reverse complement strand
AGCTGAATGCATCTAAGCTCGAAGCCATCCGCAAAACGAGACAATTAAGGCCGCGGAAGAAGACCGCGTTGATAGAATTCTTGTGTAAGATTCGAGGTTCGCCGAGAATTTCAGCATAGAATTACTAAAAGCTTTATTTTAAAGTTTTCAAAATAATTCATTCGTTCGCTATTGAATGATTGAATCAAACGAAAGCTTTATTTGGTATTTGTTCTAGGAGCTAAGTGAATATTCTGTTACTTATTTTTTTGGTTTAAAGTTTCTTGATAAATCATTACTTTTCTTGAGAAGTAACAAAAACCAAACATTTAAATAGTTTAATATCATTTGATTTACATCTAAGTAATCACACTTTAGAAAGTGATGAAAGGGGGTTAAAATAAAATGGTTAAAAATTTATGGAAGGAAATAAAGAATGGATTAAAAATAGGTGTTGCAACAGTTCTCTTTTCACCTATACTTTGGAATACTGGAGGTTATATTTCAACAAATAGAAGTATTCACGATATACAAAATTCTAGAGTAAAAGAAATAATTATGGAAAATGTGAAAGGTGTTTACCAAGAAGGAGATTTGTTTCAAAAAATTTATGGGTTTGGAGATTATTTGGCAGCAAATAAATATCTTCAAAACAAGAAATAGATTTTTATTTCTTATTTTTTAATTTATTTTTATTTAAATCCACAAAACACAAAAGTTTAAAAGGAGATTTACTTAATAGATTTAGAACTGTTAGATTTCAAATGAATTCTGGTAGTGGAAAAGTGTAAGGAGGAAAAAACATGAAAATATATGTAGGAAATTTGCCTTTTAGTATTGATGATGAAGGTTTGAAAAAACTCTTTGAATCACATGGAGAGATAGAAGAAGCCACAGTTATCAAAGATAAGTTTTCTGGTAGATCAAAAGGATTTGGATTTGTAAGCTTTAAAGAAGATGAAGTTGCAAAAAAAGCAATATCTGAAATGAATGAAAAAGAATTTGAAGGTAGAAAGATAGTTGTGAATGAAGCAAAACCATTTGACCCTGATAAACCAAGAAAACCTAGAAGAGATTTTAATTCTTCACCAAGAAGATATTAAATTGTCTTGTTATTTATTTTATTTATTTTTTATTAATTCTTTTTGGTTGAGATACATTAAAATTACTGCGGGAATTATAAAAAGCCAGTCAACTAAAAAAGTTAGAACTAAAAAACCCAATGCAATTATTGAAAAGGATACAACTTTAATGGATTTCATTTTTTATTAAATAATTTTTAGTTTTTAATAATTTCTAAAAAGCTGTTAAGAAATTCAGAACACCTGCAAACACAACCCAAATCAAATAAGGAACTAAAAGCCATGCAGATTTTTTAGAAATCTTTTTTGTGATTAAAATCATCCAAATAATTGAAGCTTCAAGCAAAATTAATTCAAAAAAAGAAAGTAACGGATTTTTCAATCCAAAATAAAGTACACTCCATAAAATATTTAAAAAGAAATTAATTCCAAAAATCCAAGCAAGTTTTGTTCTGTCTTTTTTATTTGAATTTATCCATGACAAATAAAGCGAACATGCAATTAGAAAAAATAAAATATTCCAAACAATTGGAAAAACCCAATTTGGTGGAGTTATTGAAGGACGAATAGAATTATACCAATCTGTGTTTGTATTTGGTGAAGTAAATAAACTTCCAAGAAACGCAACTAAATAAACAATTATTAAACATAAAATAAAAATTTTCAAATTCTTCTTTTCCATATTATATTTAAACAATTATTCTTTTTAATATTTACTAAAGCCCAAAATTTTCAATAAGGTTTTCAATTGCTTTGTATTCTTGTAAAAATTCAAAACCCTTTGGTGTTAGAGAAAATGTTTTTTTATCTTTTTTGTCTATATCAATTTTCATAAAACCCTTGCTAATTAATTCATTAACATATTCTTTGAACATTTGCGGTGAAAGATTTGAAGAATACAAAAGCCGGGTTGGTTTTATGTTTCTTGTTTTTCGAATTGAATCAAGAATATCTCGAATAACTTGTAATCTTTCTCGTTTTTTCCTCATTATTTTAACTCCGTTACTTTAATCACACCATATAAAAATAAAAAGAAAATAATTATATTAAGGAAATAAATATTGATTATCATGTTCTGATTACCATTAAAAAAGAAAACAACCAGTGCATTTGAAAGCCATGCAATAAAATTCAAAAGCATTGCTACAAAATAAAACTTTCTAAATTTGTATTGTTTTTTTCCTTCTGAATAATTCATATAACTTACTATTGTTGCAAATGCAAACAAAACAACTTGAGATAAAAACATAAAATTCAAACCACCCCAAACAAAATCCAAAGCAACTAAAATCAAAGCCATTAAATAAAATAAAGAAATTTTTGAATTAATTAAAGAACTTGAATATTTTGGGTTTTCACTCTCAATGTTTTTCCAAAGCAAACTATAAAGAAGGAAAAATCCAGCCATAATTAAAAAATATTCAAACACAAAGGTAATAATTTGCCGGTAAATTGGATCTATTAAATTAAAAAATAAAAACGCACCAAGAATGTAACGAATTAAAAATCCAATTCCATAGAATAAAAAGGCATTTCTAAAATATCTAATTCCTTGATGAAAACTTAATTTGAAAAGCCTGTGCGTTTTCACAACAATTGCTGTGCAAATAATTCCGATTATTAATCCAAAAAATATTTTCAAAATTTCTTTGTTTGCTACAAGCCATTCGTAAACCATAAAAAATCAAAAGGTTTTGGTTATTTAAAGTTTTATATAGAGGAATGTTATATATTTTTTCTTCTCACCCTTTATAAAGAATTTTTTGTTCAGATAATTATAATATTAAAATTGAGAATTTCATCTCGCAATTTTAACCTCTTAACACACCAAAAGGAGCACAACATGATGGCTGGTTTTCCAAATATCTGTGCTCCTTTTTTCTATAACACAAAACATTTAAACTGCTTATTCTCTTTATTTTTGTAAGTCAAGCAGTTGGCTTCGGGATTCGGTTCTTAAGTGAACAGAAAATAAAATATGATTTTCGAATTCTGAGGAAGGTCTGCCCACTATAAAAGGTCATTCATGAAAATGAATTGTCGTGAGGCAAAGCTCTGCTACAGAAACGGCACAGCTATTTTCGAGCAATGAAATTTGCATGGAGCTATGAAAAAATAGATTTGATGAAACGAGCATCTTGATCAGTGCAAGGTTAAACCGCTTAGTTAAATGCCAACACTTTCCGTTCGTTCGCGAGGAAAGACAGAAGGTGGCCTATGCTTGACTTACACCGATACTCGCCAACACAAATTGCTCGTATAAAGGTGGCCTATGCTTGACTTA
>CAZTPM010000058.1:0-3420 GCA_964615065.1 Candidatus Woesearchaeota archaeon | reverse complement strand
ACGAGAAAACATTTAATGGATGGCATTGCTACGGTGCAGATTATTGTTTATGTGCTAGACAAATGGGATTAAATGTCTTTGTAATTCCGGCGTTTGTATATCATAGATCCTTAAAATCAAATATAAAACAATTATCAAAATATCAGCAAAGATTATATAGTAAGCATAAAAGAGATTACAAACATATTTATACAACATGTGGTGAAGTTTCATGGTTAAAAATTAAATTAAAACAAATATTAGAGTTTTTAACGCCATTTTATGAAAAAGTTTTTCCATCATGGATAAATTATTTAAAAAAAGAACTCTTGGGATGCAATACAGTTTTAGACTTAGGTTGTGGTTATGACTCTCCTATTCAATATTGTGATATTTCTTTTTCAGTCGGGGTTGAGTTATTTGAACCTTATTTACAGGAAAGCAAGAAAAAAGGTATTCATAACGAGTATATAAAAGCAGATATTATGAAAGTTAAATTTAAATCAAAATCTTTTGATACCATTTTATGCTCGGGAGTCCTTGAACATTTAACAAAAAAAGAAGGCCATGAATTGATTGAAAAAATGAAGAAATGGGCAATAAAAAAAATTATAATTATAACACCAAATGGATATATTTATCAAGATACTTATGATAATAATTCACTTCAAAAACATAAAAGTGGTTGGAGCGTAAAAGAATTTAAAGAATTAGATTTTAGTATTATCGGAATAACTGGGTGGAAATATTTAAAAGGAGAAAAAGCGGTTTTGAAATATAGGCCTATGCTTTTCTGGAGACTAATTTCTGATTTAACTCAAAAAATAGTTTGTTATTTCCCAAATCTAGCATTTCAATTATTTGCTGTAAAAAATCTTAAAAAAAATGATACATGAACTTAAAAGTTTCAATTGTAATTCTTAATTGGAATGGATTAGAAGAAACGATTGAATGTCTTGAATCTTTAAAAAAAATTACATATTCAAATTATGAAATAATTATAGTTGATAATGGTTCTAAAGGTAATGATGTAGATGTATTAGATAAAAAATATGGTAGCTATATTAAACTAATTAAAAACAAAAAGAATTTGGGTTTTTCTGAAGGATGTAATGTGGCGATAAGAGAAGCATTAAAACATGAAAAAAGTGATTACATTTTATTTTTAAATAATGATACAAAGGTTGAACCAAATTTTTTGGATGAATTAGTTAAATGTGCGAAAAGGCATTCTGAAGCAGGCAGCATTCAATCTAAAATAATTTGGGCGATGAATTCGCAATTAATTGATTCAGCTGGTTTAGAATATTCGAGAAATGGAAATGGTTTTAGTAAAGGAATCTATGAGCCCATTGAAAAGCATAACCAGGAAAAAGAAATTTTTGGTTGCTGTGCTGCTGCGTCTTTATATAAAAGAAAAGCATTAGAAGATATTAAAATTAATGATGAATATTTTGATAAAGATTTCTTCGCTCTTGGTGAAGATTTGGACATAGCTTTTAGATTACAGTGGGCTGGGTGGAAAGCTTGGTATTGCCCGAAAGCTATTGTTTATCATTTTAGAGGAAAAACAATAGGAACAAGAAATAGATTCGGATGTTATTATGGTTCAAGAAACCAGATATGGAACTTATTTAAAAATTTGCCAAATAGTTTCATTTTGAAAAATCTCCATTGGATTCTTTTACAACAATTAGGCCAAATTGGAATATATTTGTCAAAAGGAAAATTTTTTCTTTTAAAATCAATTTTAAAAGGAAGGTTAAATGGTTATCTTAAACTAAATAAAATTTTAAAAAAAAGAAAGAAAATTAAGAAAACAGTAAAATTTTCAGAAATTGAAAAATGGTTTATTTTAAAATGGAGAGTTAAAATTTCGCAAGAAATTAAGTCAATAATCTATGCTAAAAACCTTAATAATAATTCCAAAAGAAGTCTTTTTTTAAAACTTTCAGATAAATATTTGTCAGAAGCAAATAGATACTATGAAGGTTTTTTTGATAATAAAATTTCCGCAAAAATAATCCGTTTTATTCTTGGTCTATATAGATACGGATTTAAATATGGTAGGTATGCTTTAATTAGGCTTGGATTATTAAAACAGAGAGATGTGGATGCACGATTATTTTGGGGTAGAGAAATTTCAGTTCCTATCCAAGACAATGACGCAGCTGTTCTTTATTATTCTGGGGCCCTAATAGGACTGGAGTACAGATTGTTTAGATATTTTATAAAAAATTTAAAAGAAAACGACATTTTTTATGACATAGGTGCTAATTATGGATTCTATACATTTTTAGCTGATGAGTTTATAGTAAAAGGAGAAATACATGCATTTGAACCACAAGAGGATGTTTTTGCTTATTTAAGAAAAAATACGAAACTTTTAAAAAATTGTTTTATCAATAAAATTGCGCTTTCAGACACTATCGGTAAGTTATATCTTTATATTATGGAAAATTATAGTGGAGGGAATACTATTGTAAGCGATATAGCTTCAGCCCAATTTGCTAAGACGAAAAAAACAGAAATACTGGCAACAACTTTAGATGAATACGTAAAAAATCATAAAAAACCAACTGTAATAAAATTAGATGTAGAAGGTGCTGAACCCCAGGTTTTAAAGGGGGGAATTGTCACATTATCTGAAGGATCTCCTATTATAGCTATGGAAATTTGGAAAGAAGGAAAAGGACGAATATTATCCGAACAAGCTCTTGCCATTTTAGATAAAATTGGATATAAGGCTTATAAAATAAAAGACAGTGGCGATATAGAAATGTTAAATAAAAAACCAATTGATAGCATAGAAAGTAATTTTGGGCTTGAAAATTTTATTTTTATTAAAAAAATGAATAGATAAAATCCATATGCCTAAAAGAAATTACAATTATACTTTTACAGTTTTTACGCCCACCTATAATCGAGCAAAAACTTTACATGGGGTTTATCAAAGTTTAAGACTACAAACTTTTAAAGATTTTGAATGGCTAATTGTTGATGATGGTTCAATTGATGAAACAAAGAAGATGGTCACTAAGTGGCAAGAAGAAGCCGAATTCCCAATTCGCTATATTTGGCAGGAGAATAAAGGGAAATATGTTGCGTTTAGTAAAGGGGTAAATGAAGCAAAGGGAGAATTCTTTATAAATCTTGATTCTGACGATTCTTGTGTTTCTTTTACATTAGAAAAGTTAAAATATTATTGGGATTCTATAGAAGAAGAAAAGAAAAAAATGTTTTCTGGAGTAATTGGTCTAGGCATGAACAATAAAGGAAATTTAGTGGGAACTAAGTTTCCAGAGAATGTTTTTGATTCTAACCATTTAGACATTTATTATAAGTATAAAATTAAAGGTGATAAATGGGGATTTTACAAAATAGAAATATTAAAAGAATTTCTTTTTCCAATTGATAAAGAAGAAAGATTTATGCCCGAAG
>CAZTPM010000057.1:0-3460 GCA_964615065.1 Candidatus Woesearchaeota archaeon | reverse complement strand
CATTAAACCATTACCACTAATTCCATAAACATCTTCATTTTGTGCTTCAACAAAATTCCAAGTTACTCCATTATCTCCTAAAAAGGAATTATCTGTATAACTTCCTGTTGCTGAAGAATTATCAAAGGTTTCTGTAAAAGTAGTTGCACTCACACAACTCATTAAAACCACGACGGTTAAAATGCTTAAACTCAATAATGTGAATATTTTGTTTCTCATTTGTGTCATTTCAGAGTTGCGATGGTTTATAAAGATTTGTGTGATTAAAAATATATTTTATTTTAGGTTGTGTTTAATGTGTTCAAGTTTATTATTCTTGAATCTTCCAAATCCATTCTTGGACAAGACGTGTTGACAAAACAATTTAGATTAAAATTTTCAAACTCTGCTGGATTAATATTGTTTGCAAGAAACAAATAAGATTTTTTGTTTTTCAGGTTTTTTTTAAATTCTATTGCTTGATTTAATCTTTGCTGACCTGGTTTTGTTGAAATTAAAATGCCTATTTCTTTTGCACTAAGGTATTTAATATATGCAGCTTTTTGTTTTTTCTCAAGAACTTCTATGTCTTTTTTTGAAATTTTTTCAAGTTTGTTGCTATTTAATATATACACAGGTAATTTTGTTTCAAAAGCAAGAGAAGTTGCATGGAATTTTCCGTCTGTTATTATTAGTATAGCATTTGTTGGTTTAGGAAAAATCGGTTTGCTACAGCCGAGAACCTGAGTAATCTTTGTTATTTTGTGATTGTTTGATAAGATTTTTTGAACTTCAAGTGCTATTTCTTTATATTGAATTGAATAAGCTATTGCTATGTTTTTTGGAAGCTTTGATGAAATTTCTAAAACTTTTTTAGAATTTAGATTTGTTTTACTTTTTACTGGGATAAATAATGTTTTCATAATTGAATGAATGGGCAAGGGTTTTTATTGATTTAGGTGTTCATTCTTTTGGCTCACTTAAATTTGTAGTTCGCGAGCTCACTATATAAAAAATTATTAACACAAATTTGAAATCTTTGCGCATTCAAATTATAACACATGCTTAAAAATTTATATATTACAAATAAAAATTGTGCGAATTTATAAGAAACATTTCAACAAATTAAATTTTAAAAAATCTCCAGAATTAATAATCAAAGTCTTTTTTTTCTTTGTCTGGTTTTATATCTTCTTTATGTATTCTTGCAAAAGAAGGTGTTGCAATTACTGTGTGTTCCCCAAAACCTGCGATTGAACCCTCAAGAGCATCAACTGTCTTTTTAATTTTAGATATGGCTCTTTTTAATTCAATTGAATCTTTTTTTCGTAATATTTTTATATCTATTATTGCAATTGTGTAACCTTCCCTTAAAGCGTTTAGAATCTCATTTACTTCTTCATATTGCTTTAATGTAAAAAGTTTCACAGAAATTTTATTTACTTTTTGCTCTTGGCCTAAATCTATTTCCATATAATCATCTCCAAGGTCTTCACTAAGTGAATCTGAAAAAATCTTTTTTAATCTTTTGAATGCCATGATAAATTTAGAGCCAGGAGATTTATAAAGATTTCGCAACTTTTGTGTATAGATTATTTCTTGTTTTCAAGAAGTTGTTTTCTAAAAGAATCTAATTGTTTTGCTAAAGAAGTTTCTTGACCTTGAATTGTTTTTATTCTAAGATTTAGAATTTTCTGCTTTTCTGCAAGTTCTTTTAGAATTTTTGATTTTTCTGTTTTAATCATAAGTTGACCAATTATCTTAAAAGTTTCATCCCCTGAATTTTCAAGTTCTTTCAAAGCAGAATTTGTTTCAGATAATTCAAGTTGAAAAGATTGCTTTTGAAGAAGCAAGTTCTGTAAATTCTGTTCTAAAAATTGCATTTCTTGGAGCTTTTGATTTTCCATTATTCTGCTTTTACTTTTTTTACTTTTGTTCGTGGTTTAAAGAAAATTTTGCTACCACAACCTGGGCAAACAAATCTTTTTTCAAGAGCTGTGCTATTAATCTTCTTTCCACATTTAAAACATTTATATGTTGGCATTGTAAACAATCTAAGCAGTTTTTTCCCCACAGGGGACCCCTTTTTGAATTTGGGGCCGATTTTCCCTTCTTTTGCGACTAAGCAATTTTTTAAATTACCTCTGTGAAAATCGCGCAAAAAAGAGTATCTACTTAACCTCTTAAATTTCCCTCCTGTTTAATTATTCTTTTTTTAATTTTCATTTTAATCTAAACAATATGTGTTTGATGCGAATTTTTTCTCGCATCTTGAACATTTCCAAATTCCCTTTGATAATCTTTTTACACCAAGTTTACCACAAAAAGGACATTTTTGTTTTTTCCTTTGTTTGGTTTCAACTTTTACAAGTTTGTCTCTTACTTTTTTTCCATATCTTGAACCAAACCTCCCTGCTGATTTTGATTTTTTTGATTTGCTTGGCATTTTTAATAAATGGGAATGCCCGGATTTGAACCGGGGTCGTCAGGTCCCAAACCTGAAAGGCTACCAGGCTACCCCACATCCCCTTGTAAAAAAAGAGCATAGTTAATTTATAAAACTATTTCTTTTTCTTTGCAGGTGCGGGCTTTTCGTCTGCTGTTTTCACAGCCACTGTTTTTACCTTTTTGGAACTTTCTTTTGCTTCATCAGCAGCTTCTTTTTCTGCTTGCTCTTTTTTAATTATTTTATCTTGAGCAGATTTAATCTTGCTGAAATATTCATCTAATTCTTTTCTTTTTTCAGGAGAAGTTTTTGTTAATTCTTGTTTGATTTCTTTGTCATATTTTCCAGAATCAATATCTTGTTCGATTTCTACAGCTGATTTGCTTTCAATTAAAATTCCTGCACTAACACAACTTCCAACAACTATTTTTACAGCAGATTTTAAATTTTTACATAACAAATTTGGTAGTTTTGTTTTTGCAACAGAAATTATTTGCTCGATTGACGCATTTGCAACTTGCATTTTTTTTTGAAGTGCAGAGGATTTTGAAATTCCTAATTCTTTTTTTAATAATTCTGAAACAGGTGGTGAAAAAACTTTTATTTCAAATTCTTTTGTCGAAGAGTTCACATTTAATTCAACAGGAACTTTTATTCCGCTGAAATTTTTTGTTGCTTCATTGACTTGTGAAATAACCTTGTTGATTGGAATTCCTACTGGCCCAATTTTTTGACTAAGTGATGGACCTGGTTTCATGCTTCCGCCTTCAACTAATAATTTTATTTGCATTTTATTCTTCTTGTTCCTCACGCCTTATAACTTTTACATTATCTAATTTAATTGTAACTGGTAATTGAACCATTGCCCCAAGCAAACTTACAACAACTTCTTGTTTTTGTTTGTCTATTCTTGAAACTCTTGCTTTTTCTCCTTTTAGAGTTGCTCCGATTATTTCTACAATATCTCCTTCTTTTACAGTTATGTTTTCTGTTGAAAATTCAACCATATTTTTTATTTCTTCATAACCAATTGTT
>CAZTPM010000056.1:0-3577 GCA_964615065.1 Candidatus Woesearchaeota archaeon | reverse complement strand
ATGAAAAGCGGCTCTGGTGAAACCACCCACCACTAAAACCCTTTTTAGAAAACCTTAAAAACCATAATTATCTAATATTTTCAGAGGTGTTAGTACCTCAGAAACTAATTCTGAGAAAATAAGGAAAATGACAAAAGGAATACAACCCATAAATCTTGTTAAAACCACATATCCCTGTATGCCTTTCCCCATGATTGAATTTGGTAAGTATTGTGAAAATCCTTGTATTTATTGTGGGCTAAAATCTGTTAGAGCACCAGAAGAAAAAATTATAGCGAAAGGCCTAGAAAACACTATCAACGAAATAAATGAAAATTATATTGGAACGTACATTTCACCAACAACAGACGGTTTTTCACAACACACAAAAGAGATTACGCATAGGTTGTTAGAAAGAATATTGCCGTATGGAAAAATTCCACTTATTATTACAAAGCAACAAATTCCTAAAAAAACAATTGATCTTTTAGCCAAATACAAGAATCTACCCGTTGTACAAATATCAATTCCCACTTTAGATGAAAGTTTAGTAAAACAATATGAACCTGGATCAGCATCAATAAAAGAAAGGTTAAGAACAATAGAAAAACTTGCTAAAAATGGTATTAGCACGATAGGATTAGTTATTCCATGGTTAGGGGATATTGAAAATTCATATGAATTGCTTTCAGCAATAAAAAATGCTGGAGCAAAAAAATGTATAGCAAGTCTAGGAGTATTTACTGAAGAAACAAAACACAAAATGAAGACTTCAAATAATCAACAGTTGATAAATATTCAAAAAGATTTCAATACCCAAAGTAAAATATTAATAGGGCAAGGCTTAACATTACCAAAAGAAAGAAGAATAAAACTTTATAAGGAATTAATTGGGATTGGGGATAAAATTGATTTAAACATACTTATTTGTAAAACTGCGTTGAATCCTAGTTTAACAAAAGACCAAGTAAAAATTTGTGATAAATTTAAACATCCTCTCTTGAAAAAATGAATTCTTTAATAAAATCTGTGTTAACAGAAAATGAAAAGAAGGAAATGTATCAAATAAGAAAGCAATATTATAATAAAGAAAATTATTTAAAATTTGAAGAATGGGTAAATCTCACAGAAAAATCTTATCATGAAAATTCTAAAAAAAGATTTCAAATATTACATAATAAAAAGGAAATTTTAGGCTATCTTACATTTGCAATCCAAGAGATAGAAAATATGCCTTGGAAAAAAATACTTGAAGGGGGGATATCACAAAAGTCTTCAAATAAAATAAAAGATTTTGTATCAATGTTTAGCCACTTAAAAAAAGAAAAAGATAATTTAATAATAGAGGTTGGAACTAAAGAACAAAAAATATATTATATTTTAACAAAATATTGTGAATTTAAACCATTTCAACAAGAGGATGAAGAGAAAATAAAAGGAATTATGAAGTCTTTTTTGAATAAAAATAATTTTGAAATTTTAAATGATGAAGATAAGAGACTTTTAATAAAAAGACACACCAAATACAAAAAAGGATATTTAGGATATTTAATTTACAATTAATAACTCCCGCTCCGAGCGTTAAATAAAAAGTTTAGTGCTCTTCCTAAACTAAATTAAGAAGCCTCAGCTGGGGATTGAACCCAGGACCTTTACATTTTCAGTATCTCCTCTTATGCAATTTCATTGGGGGCATTTTGAAAATTGGGTCGCACTTTTGAGGAAGTTCTTTAAGACCTACTTGGTCAAATGAATTTTAGGTTTTTCATTCTTCGCAATTTCGTCGAGTGCATTTGAAAATTGCCGCTCAATGATTCTAGGAAGTTCTTTAAGACCTACTTGGTCAAAAGAAACCAGCAGGTGTCTTTTATTACCAATGTAAAACTCTACCAACTGAGCTACTGAGGCACATTAAATTTTAAGAAACACACTATAAAAACTTATTTTTTCATAGATTTAAGAAAAACTAAAATTAATAAAACAATAAGAAGTGCTACTAAAACAGCTCCAAAAAGAATCATAAACAACTTAAACAAATTTTGAAAAAATTCATTAGAAACAGAAAACAAAACCAAGGATAAAATAAACAAAACCAAAAAGAAAATCAATCTTCTTAAGGCCATATCAATTTTTTTCTTAGTTGAACGAACCATTTTTTTAGCAGAACCTTTCCTAAGTTTTCTCTTCACGCTCTTTTCTTTCACCTTTTTTTTAATCATCTTGGAATACACAACAAAATAAAGTTTATAAATTTATCTTGAACCAGAAGAATTCGTTTTCCAGTCCATATTAATAACACCACTAGTTATTACTTTAAAATTCCCTGCCACAGATACTAACCACGAAAGATAAATCTTCCCTGCATCAATCAATCCTGGAACAGTTTTATAATCAACTTCTCTACTTTCAAAAACCAACCCTGCACTAATATAACCAAACAAAATTAAACTAATTAAAAAAACAGCAAATAATTTGTGCCTCATTCTTTTTACTTCTATTAAAACCCAAATTGTTATTATCAATGCAGCAACAATAAAAAGTGCAACCCCGCCTATCATGAATAAAGAAACAACATAAACTATAAAAACATTTCGGGAGTTAAAATATTGAGCCCTATAGTACAGCGGTCAAGTATTTAAGGTTCTGGTGAGCAAGTTTGTGAAGGACAAAAGTTGTTCTAAATAACGCGAGCAAGCTTGGGAACACCTTAAGACCCAGGTTCGAATCCTGGTAGGGCTATTTTTGGATTTGAACAAATAAGTTTAAATTTACTCAAATAACAAAGAGCGCGAGAGATGTGCTCTCGCGTGAGAATCCTGGTAGGGCTATATATTTTTGAGCGAAGTGAAATAATATTTTATTTTCCTATGATGAGAACCTGAAGGTTCGACGAGCAATTTCGTAGTAGAAAGTGTAATCCATAAAATCCTTTCGTGCGAGATTGCGAGAACTGGTAGGGCTATCATTAAATTTAAATAATACTAAATCTTCTAAAAAGCATGACAGAAAAACAAATTGGAAAAGTGTCAAGTTATTTCGAGCATGTAAGCGTTGCAGCTATAAAACTTTCAAAGGGACTGAAAGTTGGAGACAAAATCCGTGTTAAAGGGAATACAACAGATTTTGAAACAGAAGTTGAAAGCATACAAATAGAGAGAAAAGAAATTGAAAAAGTAAAAGCAGGCGACCATGTTGGAATAAAAGTTCCTGAAAAAGTTCGACCAAACGACAAAGTTTTCTTAGTAAAATAATCTTAAATTGAAAATTCCTAACAATTATAAGGTTTAACAACTTAAAGGTGAGCGAAGGGAATGTAGGAAGAACTCAAAACAAAAAGGGATTGTGAAACCTTAAAAGAATCATCTTTTAAACATAGTTGAATAAACTAAAGATTTTAAAAGATTTCAGTACTTTCTTTTAGAAGCCCCTGTAGTTTAGTGGCCAAGAATGCTGCCCTCTCAATCCAAGAGAGATTTCAATTGAATTCACTCGAGGAAGAGAGGTGACTTAACTCGATGAGAGCAAAGGTCTATGCATCTTAATGCAACCCCTCTTTTTAGGGAACGGCAGTGACCCGAGTTCAAATCTCGGCAGGGGC
>CAZTPM010000055.1:0-3699 GCA_964615065.1 Candidatus Woesearchaeota archaeon | reverse complement strand
AATTTTTATATAGAAATTTTTATTTAGTTTTCGTCAATGAATTTTTGCGCTAAGTTTCCTGGAATAAAAGCACCGACAGATTTTCCATTTTTTTTCAATTGAACTCTGCAACATTTCCTCATAGCCGAATTTGGTTGTGCAGCTTCTTTTTGAAATTTTGATAAAACAATTCCTTTTCCTTGACTTGCTCCACCAAGAGGATCTGATTTCTGAAAAAGATTCAAAGTTCTCACTTTAAAAGCTCGATCTTTCCACCGAAATTTTCTCCTATCTTTCTTTTCCTTTCGCGCACTTTTTAATCCCATTTGAATGTTTAAGAAAGATAAAATTGGTTTTTAAATTTGTTGGTGAAACTTTGAAAAGGAATAAAACTTATTTTTATTTTTAGAGGTTTATGTTTTCTTGCATAATTCTGTTTTTTAAATTTAAATATGACTCATACGTAAATGAAAATTCTCTATCGCAATTTTTGCATTTTAGTACCAAAGGAGATTTATTTCCTTTTTCACCATGTTCTAAAGAAAGTTGGGAACTAAAAAAGAATTCATTAATATAAAAAGTATGTTTATTCTTCTTTTTAGTTGAGGGTTGATATTCTTCTGCAGTTTCTTCAAAAAAAGAACTTGCCTTTTTGTAAATAACTCCTTTGTATTTTCCATTAATTCCAGAACAAGAACAATCAATAACAAAGTGACCTGTTCCACATTCATCATATTTATATGTTGCTTCAGGTGTTTTTAATTCAAAGATTCCCATAATTTATTAGACGGGTGTTCATTTATAAGGCTTGTTATTAAGAATATATTTCAAACAATCCGAAATTCCTTCTTAAAAAAATCCTTGATTATTTTTTGCATTTCTAATAATCTTCTTTTATTTCTTCCAATTAAAGCAGCTTTGCTTTCTCGACCAGCAGTCAAAACAATTTCATTTTCTTTTATTTCAATTTCTTTAAATGTTTGTGGGCTTACAATATTTTGAATAAAAACTGAAACATCTTCAATTCCTTTTGGAAGAGGAATAATTTTTATTTTCTTTCTAATAATTTGATTTAATTGTTTTACATTTCTTCTGTTTGGGCCAACAGATTTTGAAATTAACATTCTTGGAACACAAAACACCAGTGTTTCATTATATTTAAAACAAAATCGAGTTTGAATTCTAGTAATTTTTGAAAAAAGATTCAAATATCTCATATCTTGCATATCAATAGTTACCACCATTTTAATAATTCAAAAAAAAGAACTTTGTTTATAAATTTATAGGAATTATTTTTTCATAGAAAATTTTACTATAAGAGTTTTAAAAGGTATTGAATTTCTATGGTTTCTTTTATTAAAAATAATTCTTACAAGATTTTCATTTCTTTTTTTCTTGGTAATAGATACGCCATTGCAATATTGCTTTCCAGGTGAATAATTTTCTTTTATATAATTTAGTGCATCTTCATAAGTATTCATTGTTAATGGATGTATATTATTTATCGCAGTGCTTTCATATAATTCTATTTTTTTAATCCTTCCTTGAGATTCAATTAAAACCTGTTTTAAACTACAATATAGTTGCTTTTTTGCAAATAATCTTTCTAAAACCATAAAACAAGAATACAAACTCCATTTATAAGAATTTATATTCTAAAAAAATAGATTATTTATTAACTCTCTCAATAACTTTTGCCCTTGCTGTTTTCAAATCTTCTTGTTTTTTTGTTAAAGGACCAATAACTTTTACAAGAAGTCCAGGTAATCCAGTTCCAATTGGAACAGGTTGATTTAAAATTATATTCTCAATAACACTTGTTAATTTATCTTTTTGCCCTTTAATGGAAGCATTCACAATTTGTTTGTCAGGGGTTTCAAAAGTTGCTCTTGCCAAAACAGAAGATTTCTGTGAAATAATACCCATTCTTGTAACCCCTTTTATTTCTCCTGTGTTTGTCATGGCATCTGCAACAAGTTCAAGATGTCTAATATTAATATCCAACCCTTGACTATTTAAAACATTTTGAATTTCATCAATAATAAGTTGCCGTGCAACCTCTATTCCAAAAACTCCTGCAACCTCATAAAAATCATTTGAAATTACTTTTTCTTTTCTTATTTCTTTTAATCCAAAAATTTCTTTTAAATTTGTTCCAAGCGTAACAACAACAAAATCCTTGTCTTTTTTCACAATCAAAACTTGTTTGATTCCTTTAATTCCAGAAATAATTGTTTTCTTTAATTTTTCTTTTAACTTATAGATTTCCTTGAAATTATAATCAGTTGCATTAATAATCAAAGAATCTGCTTTTTCTTTAATCTTAAATCCAAGATCATTCAATCTTTCAACAATTTTTTTAACAGAGGTGTGTGTTTGTTTCAATCCGTCTTTGTCAATTTTAATTTCAATTTTTTTGTCGCTGAAATCCAAATTAATTTCAGAAGAAATTTCAGCCAAAGTTATTTCTTTAATTTTTTCAGCAAATACTTTTGCATTTTTTTCATCATTATAATCTTTTTCTAAATAAATTTCCATTTTAGGGGACGAAGGTGTTTTTCTTGCATCAAAAATTTCTATTAGTCGTGGTAAACCTTGTGTAACTTGCATTTCTGCAACACCTGCCATATGGAATGTTCGTAAAACCATCTGTGTTGAAGATTCTCCAAAGGATTGTGCAGCAATAATTCCAATTGCTTCACCAGGATCTATTTTTTCATTAAGATGAAGTTTTGAAACATCTATATTGTCATCCCCATAAACAAATTGAATTATATTATTATTACTATCTCTAATTGTGTGATCATATTCCACTCTTAAATCCTGTAAAGCATTTGCTAATCTTCTATATAAATAACCTGATTTTGGGGTTCTTAATGCAGTATCCATAAGAGAATCTCTTCCTGTAATTGCTCCGAAAAAGAATTCGTCTGGTCTTAATCCCTTGATAAAATGAGAATGAATAAATCCTCTTGCACTCGCAGATAAATCATTTTTCTTGAAAAAAGGTAAAGTTCTTCCATTAAAACCAAAATCAATCCTCCTGCTTCCTAATGCTTGTTGCCCAACACATGAAGCCATCTGAGTAATATTTAATAGGTTTCCCCCTCCACCAGATTTAATCATATGATTTACAGGATTATCTTTTGGGAATTTTTCGTTTACAAGTTCTCCGATTTTTGTTCTAACTTTGTTCAATGTTTGAAGGATTCTAATTTCACGAGATTCTTCTTTTGTTTTTCCAGGAATTAATTCAAGCATCCCACTATTATAAGATTCAATTATTTCAAGTGTTTTCTTTTCTGCTTTCTTAATAATTTCTTCACCTTCAGCAATTGTTTTTTCGTCCAAGTCAAAATCTTCAATAGAAATTGTAATCCCCCTCCCTGTCAAATAATTTTTACCTAAATTAAAAGCTTTCTTAATTGTATCAAAAGTTTCAATTCTCCCAATAGTTTTATCCAGTTCTTTAATTAAATCTCCGTCTTCATCTCCGAAAGTTGTTTTATCTATAATTCCTTTTACAATTTTTCCATCTTTAATTAAAATAGAATCATTTGAAAAATTAATTCTTGGTAAAATTGTTGAGAAAAGTTCTGTTCCAGAAACATTTTTCTTAGAAATTTTTGGGTAAATTCCTGATTGATATAAAAGTTGATTTGCATCTTCTTTTGAAAAATCTTCTTTTCCAATTAAATAATTTCCAGTAATAACCTCTTT
>CAZTPM010000054.1:0-3717 GCA_964615065.1 Candidatus Woesearchaeota archaeon | reverse complement strand
ATAATCTGATGCTTTCCTTAATTCAACATTCGCAATTTTATTATTTGAAGTAAAGTCAATATTTAAATTTAAAACCCTTATACTTCCAACTATTACATCAGAATCCTTTTTGCAAGAAATCATAAGTCTGTCAGAAAAATCATCATACATAAAAGAACATTTTTTATTCATACCCAATAAAATCATTTCCAATTTAAAAATCTAACTATTTGCCTCTTTCATTGAATTAGAGTAATAACAAAAACATATATTTCCGACGACAATAATCAGTTTCATTGATTTTGTGAGGGTATTGAACACAAAAAGGTATTTAAAAACAAGAAATTATTTTATTTTATGGCTAAAAATTATTTAGAGGAATTAAAAGTATTAATTGAAAAATATAAAGAAAAAGGTTTTGAATAGGGAAAGCCAATTGATTATCTTGAATTTAGAAATGCTCGTTCTAAAGAAGGAATGGAGAAAGAGATACTTAATTGTAATAATGCTGAATTTGTTGAAAAACAAAAAGAGCAAGGAGAAACAAGATATAAAATATATTTTGTCTATAGTTCAAAAATTGGCAGAGTTTATGTCTTGAAATTTACTGAGAAAATAAGAGTAATCACAGTCTATCCAATCGGGAGGCAAACATTAAAAAACTATAAGAGAAAATTTAAAAAAGTCTAAAAATTTATAATAACCATGGCAATAAAAATACATTATAATAAAGAAGATGATATATTCACTATTTATGATGATAAACACAAACCCAGTGAAACAATTGAATTCTCTGAATTCTTAAATATAGATATTGACAAGGATAAAGCCATTGTTGGATTAGAAGTATTTTATGCAAGTGAATTTTTTTCTGTTTTGAACAAAATTATTACAAAATCTTTCTTAGAATCTATTGATAAAGTTTTAATAGAATATAAGAATTATAGAAATAATTGGTTTATTGTTCTTGTGTTTGAAAAAGATGGAGAGAAAATAAGAGTTCAACTACCCCCATTAAGAAAAACTGAATATACAAGTCCTCTGATTGCTAGTTGTTAATAAATTTTTGATTTCTGGACAGATTCTGGGGACACTTTGTTTTTGAGAGATGAAAAGGGGAAGCTTGTTTTGTGGGAGAGTTATTGATTTACTATGGTAAACTATTTAAATTGCGTTGATTTAATATTTGTAACTAAATTAACAGAGGTATAAAAATATGAAAAAAATAATAGCAGTTAGTTTAATTTTAGGAATTATGTTAATGAGTTTTGGGATTGCTGTTGCTGGAGATGATTATGAAAACCAGAGATATTTAGTGAAATCCAATAATGGTATGCTTAAGATGATGTATGGTGTTCAGCATAATTTTGACAATGGATTTACGACAGATTTATCTTCAGGACAATTAAAAGTCTTAGAAAAATTTGGTGTAGAAGTAGAAGAGGTTGAGTTATATCAAATAACAGGAAAGCCAGTTTGTGGTAATGGGATAATTGAAGGTGGAGAAAAATGTGGTGAGCTAGGTTTGTCTGATTGTTCGATAGGTTATGTTTGTGAGAATTGTAAATGTATTGGAGAAATAGCACCAGAAGAAAGAACTTGTAGGCCTTCTACACAAACACCTTATGGAATCACAATGGTTAATGGTGGTTCTGGGGGATTAGGGGTTAATGTTGTAGTTTTAGATACAGGTGTTTACAAGGAGCATTTAGATTTAAATATAAACTTATGCAAAGATGCAACTAAAAGAGGAATTAAAAATGGTTGTGCTGATGGAAATGGTCATGGAACACATGTCTCAGGAACAATAGCGGCAAATGGTGGCAGTGATAGTTTAGGAATATTTGGAGTAGCACCAGAAGCAAATCTTGGGATGATTAAAGTCTGTGGAAGTGGTGGAAATTGTTGGGCAGATGATATTGCAACAGGAATTAGATATGCAACAGATAATGGAGCAAATATAATTTCAATGAGTTTAGGTGGAGATACACAAAATTCTTTGATTAAAAGTGCAATAGATTATGCAATTGATAATGGCGTTTTAGTTATAGCAGCAGCAGGAAATGATGGTCCAACAAATGGTAGCATTGATTATCCAGGAGCAAATGTAAATGTAATAGCAGTTGGAGCAATTGATTCAGCAGAAGTAGTTCCAGATTGGTCTTCAAGAGGAATTAATGATGGTGATTATATTGTAGAAGAAAGAGAAGTTGAATTTGGAGCACCAGGAGTTAATGTAGAATCAACATGGAAAGATGGTTGTTACACATATATGTCAGGAACATCAATGGCAACACCTCATTTAGCAGGATTGGCAGCAAAGTTATGGCAAGGAGATTCAGTAAGCACAAGAACCTATTTACAAGAACAAGCAAAATTACATGATTTGTACACTTTGGGTGATGATACAGCAACTGGATTTGGATTGCCTATAGCACCAACAACAGAATAATTTTTTAATGGGAACTTTGTTCCCTTTTTCTTTTTTTATTAATTTTTAATAACAAAAACATATTTTCTCGAGGACAATAATACTTAAAATCTTGCTTCTTTATTTCCCAGAACTATTTGATTTTCCATATTCCATAATAAAGCCATTATAATCATCTCTCCACCTTGTATTGAACTGCTTGCTGAAAATTTTTCTATTTCTTTTTTAAATGCGTCTTTTGATCTATTTGAAGATTCTTCAGCTGTTTTCTTTTTCAATAATGAAATACTTAATTCATTTGAAGGTTGAAGGAAAGAACTAACTATTTTATCTTTTAATGGAGTGGCTTCTCTTTCAGAATCTGTATAAAGCATAAAAGAATCCTCATATCCAATAAATGTCTCTGTTCCTTTTTTAATTGCTTCTCTCCCCAAAATTTTAGCAGAATTACAAGATAAAAAATAGATTATTTTATTTTTTAATAATCCTTCATTTTTTCCAGTTTCAATTAGCGACTCATCTTTAAAACCAGTAATGCAATTATCATTTCCATGTCCATTAAAAAGACCAATCTTGGATTTTGCTTTTTCAAATAACTCTCAATATTTTCTTTATTTACATTATTTCCTTTTACATCAATAAAGTCTATTGAATTTTCAGAAGCAAAATTTAATATTTCTTTGCTCCAATTAAATAAATAAGAAATTACTGGGTCGTATTAGGTCTGGTTATTAAAAATTTAACCATTCTAAATTTGTCTTATTCCTTTTTTTAACTCTTAAATAATTCATTTGCATGGCAATAATCTTTTTTCCAATTTCATCTTCTTTATTTACATGATTAATTAAATCCAGTTTTGTTAAGGATTCTTTAGAATTTCCAATAAAAAGATTTATATTTGGTGGAAGTTTTGAGGATTTTATTCTAAATAAAACAATTTCTTTAATCTCTTTATCCACTTTTTCCTTTTTATCTTTTATTTCCATTTTTATATTAAATCAAGTTTGATTAATTTTTTTAATATTTTATCTCCTAATTCTGTTTCTTTGTCTATTTCAATATAAGCTACATCCCAACTTATGGGTTGTTTCTCCTTATCTTTTTCAAGAATTATAATAACATTCTTTCTTTCATTAATTGGAAGATTAGAATATATTTGCAAGAATTTAGCTTTTTCTTTTTCATTCATAGTATACTATAATCTTCTCAATTTAAAACCTTTTTGTTTTCTCTTTTCTTAAATAGATTATTAAAATACTCTTTCATCAATTCCCAGTCGTAACAAAAACATATATTTCCGACGACAA
>CAZTPM010000053.1:0-3817 GCA_964615065.1 Candidatus Woesearchaeota archaeon | reverse complement strand
TAAGCAAGATCAATTGTAACTCCTCTTTCTCTTTCTTCTTTAATCTTATCCATAATATAAGCAAATTCAAAACCAATTTTACCATGCTTTACAGCTTCTTCTCTAAGCTTTTTCATTTCTTGTTCAGAAACAGCTCCGCTCTGGAACATTATTTGTCCAACTATTGTGGATTTTCCGGCATCAACATGTCCAACGAACACTGTATTCATGTTTGGTTTTTCTTTAGCCATAGAAGATAACACAAAATTTAGTTTATAAATATTTCGGAAACCAGCAATCATATTTTCCTTTTGCTTTTATAAAAATAAAACAACACAACATTAAAAACAAATAAGCCTAATGCAAATCCTGCAAACACATCACTAAACCAATGGAGATTTGTGTAAATTCTGCTAAAGCCTACGATCAAAATTAACAAAATATTAACGAAGATAAACAAATTTTTTTTGAAAACATTTTTTGTTTTATCTTTATAAAAATAGATAATTAAAGAAAACAAAATAATTGCAAAAACAGAATGCCCACTTGGGAAACTATTTTCAAAATCTTGTAATAATTGAATTCCTGGTCGTGCTCGGTCAAATAAAAGTTTTATAATTTTTTCAAGAAGAAATCCTAAAGTTAATGCAAAAAGAATAGTAAAAGAATCCTTTTTTCTTTTATGAAAAAAGAATATTCCTGCAAAAATTAATGCAAGAATTATCATCGCAATTCCAGAATATTTTGCAAAAATTATAAAAAAGAAATTTAAAACAGGATTTTGAATATTAACAATTCCTTGACTAATTGCTAAATCTAATTTGTGATTTCCAAATGCAACAAATAAAAAAAGACAAATAAAAATGCCTAAAAAAACTAAAGCAAGAATCAATCTCAAATTTCTTTTATTCATAATTCAAATAGAACTTTTAACTTTATAAGTTTTGAGATTTTTATTTACTGATTCTCACCCAACCACTTCCCCCCCACATTCTTTTATCCACCTTATTGATTCTCACTCAGCCCTTTTCTCTCTCTTATTTTCCGAATAACATCCTCTTGCATTCTAATAGGAACTTTTTCAAATAACTGGTCAATTAAACTTGAAACACCACGGCCTTCTGTTGCAGAACGCAAATCATTTGACCAACCAATCATTTCAGCAACAGGAAGTTTTGCTTTCATTTCAGCATTTGCTCCATCTTGTTTAACTTCAAGCATTTGTCCTCTTTTTCCGCCAACAAGTTTTGTAACTGCACTCAAGAATTTGTCAGGCATTTCAATAAGATTAATTTGAAGAGGTTCTAAAAGAGCAGGATTTGCAGTTTTCATAGAATCTTTTATCCCTTGTCTGACAGCAGGATAAACTTGCGCAGGGCCACGATGAATTGCATCTTCATGAAGTTTAATATCCATCAAAGAAACTTTTAATTTTCCACAAGGTTCACGAGCCAAAGGGCCTTGGTCCATAACCATTTCAAAAGCTTCCATAATCATTTCAATAACTTCTCCAATATGAACTTCCCCACGTGTTTCATCTAAAAGAAGATTGCCTTTGTATATATCTTTAACATTTCTAATTTCATCACTTCTCCAACCATGATTTGAAAGAACTTCAGTAACTGTTTGGTTTTTCTTTTTAACTCGCATTTCAGGAAGTTCGCCTGATTTTATTAATTCATAAATATCCTCTTCAAGAGGGGCAATTTTAATATAAAAACTATTGTGCTTATTTGGACTTCTGCCTTCAGATACTTTTCCTTCTTTGTTAACTGTTTCACGATAAACAATAATTGGTGCAGAGGTTTTAACATCTAAACCTTTTTCAGTTTTAATTCTATTTTCAATAATTTCTAAATGCAATTCACCCATTCCAGACATTAAACTTTCACCTGTCTGCTCATTAATTTCAATTTTAATAGAAGGGTCTTCTTTTCCAATCTGTTTTAAAATTTCAATCATTTTTGGGAGGTCAGCAGCCCTGGTAGCTTCAATAGATTTTGTAACAACAGGATCAAACAAATGCTTGATTGCTTCAAATGGTTCTATTTCTTCTGAACTTATTGTTTCGCCCACAAAAACATCTTTTAATCCGACAACACCTATAATGTTTCCTGCAATAGCTTTATCAACAATAACTCTCTGGGCACCTTTGTAAACAGAAACTTGTTGAATTCTAACTTTTCGTTTTGCTAAGTTCATGTAAAGTTCATCTCCTTGTTTAATTGTTCCTGAAAATAACCTGCCACATGCAATTTCTCCTGCGTGTTTGTCAACAACAATTTTAATTGGAACAAAAGCAGGTTTTCCTTGCGGGTTACATTCAATTAAATTTTTTCCAATTTCAGAATTTTTATCTCCATGCCAAATTTTTGGGATTCTATACTTCTGAGCTTCAATCGGATTTGGGTGATGTTTAACAGACATTTCTAAAACAACTTCATGTAAAGGTGCTTTTTTTGCAAGCTCTTTATAATTATCATTTTTATAGGCATCAATAACGTCTTTGAAAGTTATTCCTTTTTTCTTCATATAAGGAAAACTCAAAGCCCAGTTGTGGAATGCAGAACCAAAAGCAACTGTTCCTTCCCCAACACCGACTTTCCATTTTTCCTTGTAACCTTCAGGCGCAATAGATTCAATTAATTCATTAACATGTTCAATAATTTTAACAAATTTGTTTTGCATTTCTTCAGGGGTCAATTTAACTTCTTTGATTAGTCTATCAACTTTATTTATAAAAAGCACAGGTTTAACAAGTTCTTTCAGTGCCTGACGCAAAACAGTTTCTGTTTGAGGCATGATACCTTCAACAGCACAGCACATTACAATGCAACCATCAACAGCCCTCATTGCCCGTGTAACATCTCCTCCAAAATCAACATGGCCAGGGGTATCAATTAAATTAATTAAATATTCTTCTCCACCAATTTTATGAATCATTGAAACAGATGCAGAATCAATTGTAATTCCTCTTGTTGCTTCATCTTCGTGAAAATCAAGTTTGCATGCCTTCCCAGATTCTTCTGCAGACAACATCCCAGCACCGTACAACAAATTATCAGAAAGAGTTGTTTTTCCGTGGTCAATATGTGCAGCAATCGCTATGTTTCGAATCTTATCTTGCTGTTTCATTAATTTTACAAAATCTTTTTCAGGTGCCATGTTAATATTTATTAATTGAAGGATTAGTTTTTAAAAGTTTGGTTGGATTTTATAAACAATTTTTGTTAAAGCAATGGAATCTAATTTTCTAATTTTCAGTTTTTCATTCTTTGTCAATTCTTTTCAAGATACCCTATAAAATTAAATTGGTCCCAGAATATTTTCTAAAAAATCGCTAAAGAAAAAGTCATTTCTTATTCTCTCTTTTTTCATTAAGTTCGTATGATTTTACATGTGAACTAATTTTCGGTTCATCATAATATATGCCTTTGGATAGCACACCAAAATCAGAAATAATAAGCTTTTTATATCAAAAAGAAGTGATAAAATTTATGTTTAAAGACATAATTTATACCCTGAAAAACCTGCTTAAAAAACCGTTTAAAGTCGGGCTGATAACATACTATTATCCTGAAAAAAACAATGTAGGCAATGGTGTAGCCATACATGCTTATTACCTATCAAGAGAATTAGCTAAATTAGGTTGTGAAGTGCATATTTTTACTAGAGGTGAAAAGAATTCCTTAAAAAAAGAGTATATCCAAGATGGAAAAATAATTATTCACAAAATAGATACTAAATTTGATTCTCAAATTAATGATAAAATAATACAAAAAAGAATGTCTTATTTTATTTTTGATAACAAAATAATAAATGAGATAACTAAAGAAGA
>CAZTPM010000052.1:0-4041 GCA_964615065.1 Candidatus Woesearchaeota archaeon | reverse complement strand
TTGAAATAAAAAATGTTCTTGAAACTCCTTCAAACAGATTCTTAGCAAGACAAAATATAATTACAAAAGGAACAATTGTTGAAACAAATCTTGGAAAAGTTAAAATAACAAACAGGCCAAGTCAAGAAGGAATTCTCAACGGAATTTTAATAAAATAATTCTTAAATTTTTACTACTCTAACACAACCACAAAAAACAAAAGATTTATATAAGGGAAAGCTTTATAAAACTTATTATTAAATTTTAAAGTACTAAAAATTTCTTAAAATGTCATTCATAAAAAAATGCCCAGAATGTGGAGGAATAAATTTAAATTATGATTCCTACCTTGGAGAAATTATTTGCAAAGATTGCGGACTTGTCATTGAAGAAAAAATGGTTGATACAGGAATTGATCTTTCTGGAAAATTTGACAAAGGGAATAAAAAAGGAAGGGGTGGTGCTCCAATCTCAATGCAAAAATTTGATAAAGGTTTGACAACAAATGTTGGAGAAATTTCAGATATTTATAAACTTGCACCAGGACAAACAAGAAAATTTTTGCGCCTTAAAAAATGGCAAGAAAGAGTTTCAACTTCAATTGAAAGAAATTTACGTCTTGCAATGGCAGAATTAAGAGTTATTGCTTCCTACTTGAATCTTCCAAATGTTGTAAGAGATGAAGCTTCAAGAATTTACAACCATGTTTTACAAAGGGGGCTTGTAAGAGGGAGATCAATGGAATCTGTAATCGCAGCTTGTTTATATGCTGCATGCCGTTCATACAACATCCCAAGAACACTTGATGAAATGGCAACTGCTTCAGATGTCGAACGAAAAGAAATCGGAAGAACCTATAGATTTATTATAAGAAAATTAAAAGTTAAAGTTAAACAAAGTTCTCCAAAAGATTATATCTCAAGATTTTCATCTGTTTTGAAATTATCACCAAAAACCCAAAACAATGCATTAAAGGTTTTAAAACAAGCTGAAAAAGTTGAATTGACTTCAGGAAGAGGCCCTGCAGGAATCGCAGCTGCTGCACTTTATGTTGCTGCTTTAATAAATGATGAGAAAAAAACACAAAGAGAAGTTGCAGACATCGCAGGAATAACAGAAGTTACAATTCGAAATCGTTACAAAGAATTAATAGAAAAATTAGATTTAGAAAAGAAAATTAAACAAAAAGAAAAAGAAGGAAAAAAACAATAACCTAACTTTTTTATATACTAATTCTTTTAAAATAAGGCGCGGGGATGCCGGATGTCTCAATATTCTTTGATTCGTCCATCACCCCAATCATTGATGCGGGGATGCCGGAGTGGTCAAACGGGCTGGATTAAGGCTCCAGTAGCTTAGTGCTTACCAAGGTTCGAATCCTTGTCTCCGCATTTCTTAATTCGAACAAAATAAGTTTAAATTCATTTGGTGTTCAAAAGAGTGCAAGAGATGTGCTCTTGTATATTAATTCTAAAGTTACAACATTATAATGAATCTTAATAATTTTATAGCTCCAGTAAAACTAGATTCTGTGCTTCAAGACACAGCAAATTCTGTAACAGCAGGAACTCCCGCACTATAAACCAACATTACCCGCACCAGGAGTAAGTTGTTTCTTAATCAATAAATCTTTCACCCATTCCATATCTTCTTCCCAATTAAATAAAGAACCACCCATTATATCATTATATTCATCTTCTAAAATAATCTCACAATTAAATAATTTATCTACAAAACTTTTTGTAGCATCATTATAAGAATATTTTTTATTTCCATATTCTTTTAAAATTTTATCAATTTCTGCAAGTGCTCCTTCAAAAGTCCAACACCCTTCAGAAGATTTTGAATTAGAATCTAAATTTGAAGTATCACCAACTTCTTCAGTATAACTCTTTGTTAAAGAAGTTGAATCAACTGGTCTCCAATATTGATAAAAAGGATGTTTGTCTTCTGATAAATCATATTCATAAAATCTGTATATTTTACAATATTTTTTTTGAGGGTAAAAATCTTCAAAAGAACAAATCTTATTTAAAAGATCCTTTTCACCTTCCCCTAAAATCTGGCCATTCCAATCAAATAATTTTGCAATTTTACTTTCTTCATCAACCCATCCTATAAAAATGGAATTATGAGGAACTCCTGAACCATAAACAAGAGAAATTAAATCACCAGGTTGAAGATTACTAAATTTATCCGCACTATTTAACACTGCTTTTTCAACATTTAAACTACATGCAGAAACATCTGAAGCACGAAAAGTAGAATCTTCTGAACTTTCTATAACAATTTTTTTCCCATTTATATTATACTTTTTTCCATCAAAGTCAACATAAATACAATTCAAAGAAAGACCTAAAGAATCATAAATATATTTTAAAGCTTCATAACAATTTTTACAAGCTTTTCCAGGAACAATGACCCCTTCTAATTCTTTTAACTTTTCTAAAAATTCCTTTTCTTCACTTACTTCCCCAACTTCCCTTTCTCCAATTTCCCCACCAAAAATAATTATGGCCCCATCATAAAAGTTTTTTCCCCCTATTGCAGAAAGCAATTCTTTATCTATATTAAAGAAAGTTTCTTTTTCCCATTTTGTTTTTGACAAATCAATCATAGTAACTTTTTGCCATTCATATGAACGTTTTTCTAAGAAAGAAAAAGGCCTCCAAACACCAGACTCTCCTTGACTTGAAACCTTACCAAAAGAATATTTCCAAAAGTTTTCTCCAACATCATATGTCAAATAAAGGTCTGTTGAAGAACCCCTATTAATTCTAAAAATTTTATCATTAGAAAAAGTTACTTTTCCTGAACTTAAAGTAGGATCAATTAATCCAAATAATCCCTCCCCTCTTGAAGAAGTAATAGCAACAAGAAATTTCAAACCTTCTTCATAAGAATAATCCTTAAGCACAGATAAAATTTTTTGATTGTCCCCAGATAAATCTTGCTCAGGAACAAGAGATACTTTTAAAGCATCTGCTTCTGCAACTTCTAAATTCATCTGATAAAAAATATCTTCAACTTCAAAATTCTCAATAAGAGTTTCTTCTTTTTCATCTCCTAAATCACTCTTTGGAATTAACCCCAAAAAATTCTTATTCCAATCTATTCCATCATTAGACCACCTCCAACCATCTTCAAAATATCTAAAATATAAATCTTTTGTAAAAAAGCTCCCATCATCTAATTTGAAAACAGGCGAAAGACCTTTTGAAAGATCTGGTTTCAAAGCCTCTTCAATTAATTCTTTAACAGAAAAAACATCATCTTCAGCATCTTTCTTCTCCTCCTTCTTTTGCACATTATAAGCCTCCCAAGCCAATTCACCAAAAGCATTTCCTCTTAACCAATATAATTCTGCTTTTTGGTTATTTAAGAAAACCTTATCAATTATTTCTGTAATTAATTTTGTTTTATTTAATTGGGTTTCACTTTTTATTTTTTCTACTGCTGTTGCAAATTCATCATCTGATAAATAATCCCCTTCGCTTCTTAAAACATCCAGGTATGTTTTTGTAACTTCTTCTAATATTTTATCTGAAGTTTCCCATCCAACTTCAACAGCATTTTCCACGCTTTTTGTATCTAACCAACAACCAATATTATCACCACAAGAACCAACCAAAATCCATCTTGCACTTTCTGTTCCAGAAGAAGGGTCTGTTCCTGCATCAGGTGCATCTGTTGCGCAAATCCGTATAACACCAGAGTTATATAATGCAGGGTCGATTGCTTCTTCAACTCCACTCTGAATATTCATATTCAATACACTATAAACACTTGCCGTCCCTGAAACACATTCTGCTGCTGTTTTAATATTTGCTTGAGTTGCTTGTTCTTTTATATATTGGTCTTTCATATAATTAACAGCAAAAGAAGTTGAAACCTGCTTAAACCCACATTCTTCTTGACCATTTACAACAATGCACATTTGCTTGTAACCAGAAGGTGCTGGGAAATCTTCTGTTTGAGAAGCATAATCACCTTTTGCAACATAACCAGAAGCAACAGGTCTTCTTACAGCAGTGTCTTGATAATATGAACTTTCAGAACCAC
>CAZTPM010000051.1:0-4162 GCA_964615065.1 Candidatus Woesearchaeota archaeon | reverse complement strand
AACTTGGTTCTGGTTATACTTCAGATCCCTTGACCCAAAGATTTCTTGAAAAGCAAGGTCAAAAATATAAAGATTCTGGAATCTTTAGAAAAACTTGGGCAACTTGGAAAAATGCACATGCAAAAGCAGGACAGAAGAAGTTATTTTAAACCCCTTATCTTTTTCCTCTTGCTTGCTTTAAAACAAAATCTCTTATTTCTTCAGCATTCTTAATACTTACAGCAGGTAACTGGCCTTCTGCATAACTTCCATGTCCTCTTGCAGGCATAGAATAACCAGCTGTTTGAATATAAACAGAAGAGAATCCTAACATTCTGGCTAAAATACCTCTATGTATATCAACATTTTGAACTCTTTCATAAGGAATATTAGAATATCTTTTCCAAATAATTCCTCTTTCTAATCTAATATCATTTTTTTCAATTTCATAAAACCATCTATTATAAGCCATTCTTGCATAAATTTCTGTGATAATTATTACTAATACAATTCCAAGTAAAATTCCCCAACCCAAATTATTTGAACTTGCAGTAGAATTTCCAAACATAGATTTAATTACAAAAGATTGAATAATTGCCATACCAAAAAATATAAAGAAAATAATCAAACTAAAATATCCTCTAATTCTAAACAACCATTTTGCTCCAGAATGTAATTTGTTTTTCATGTTTCATTAAATGCAATCTAGTTTAAAAACTTTTCACACTAATCTTTAAAAACTTCTACAACTTTTTGCTTTAATGAAAAAAGAGTTAAATAATTTCTTCGCAAATAGCGTGCGATTTTCATCAAGGTGTTTGAAAAAATCGCCCTTCAGTGCAAGGTGGAAAATCGAAAAAAACCTGGAGGTTGTTTTCAATGGCTTACATTAAAAAATTAATAATGTACGGCTTTAAGAGTTTTGTTAGAAAAACAGAGTTACCTTTTACATCAGGAATAAATGTTATTCTTGGGCCAAATGGTTCTGGAAAGTCAAATATTTCAGATGCCCTGTGTTTTGTCCTCGGCAGATTAAGTATAAAGTCAATGCGTGCTGTAAAAGCAAAAAACTTAATTTTCCTTGGCTCAAAATTTGCATCACCTGCAAAAGAAGCAACAGTTGAAATTGTTTTTGATAATTCTGACAAATCATTTTCAATAAATGAAAAAGAAATTTCAATTAAACGAATAGTTAGAAGAAACGGGCAAAGCTTGTATAAAATAAACAACCAGACAAAAACACGGCAAGAGATTTTAGCTCTGCTTGCTCAGGCAGGAATAGACCCAAACGGATTTAATATAATCCTTCAAGGCCAGATTCAAAATTTTGCTCGAATGCACACAGAGGAACGTAGAAAAATAATAGAAGAAGTTTCAGGAATTTCAATTTATGAAATCAGAAAAGGAAAATCTCTAAAAGAACTTGCAAAAACAGAAGAGCGGTTAAAAGAAGTAAATGCAATTTTGCGTGAACGAGCAATTTATTTAAATAATTTAGAAAAAGAAAGACAACAAGCATTGCATTTTAAAAAACTTGAAAAAGATGTGAAAAAATTTAAAGCAAGCATAATCCAATTTGATTTGATTAAAAACAAAAAATTAATAGAAAAAATAAATTTAGAAATTGAAAAAAAGAATAAAGAAATTGAAAAAATAAAAAAAACAATTTCTTCAATTCAAGGTTTAATTAAAAATTTTGAATCTAAAATAAATTCAATAAATTCAATAATTCAAGAATCAACAGGTTTTGAACAAGAAAAAATTAATTCTGAAATCGCAAATCTTAGAGCAGAACTTGCTGGATTAAATGTTAAGATGGAAAATTCTGAGAACAAAATTTCTGAAATTCAAAAAGTAAAAATAGAATTGCAACAATCTATTTTTGAAAATGAAAATTCTTTAAACGAACTTAAGAAATCAAAGAAAACTTCTTCTAAAAAGGAAATTAAACAAAAGGAAATTGACAGAAAAAAATTAGAATTAGAAAAGTTAGAAGAACAAAGAAAAAAATTTTATACAATTAAATCCGAGTCTAAATCAATTAAACAAAGAATTGAAGACAAGAAAAATGTTTTTAAAAATTACACAAATGAATCTGAATTTTTGTTAAAACAAATTAAATCAATTTTTCAAGATGTTTTTTACAAGAGTTCAACAGAAGAAAAATTAAATCAATTAAAATTCTTATTAAAAGAAAAAAAAGATCTTTTAGAAAACCTTAGAAAAAAAGAAATTCGACTTGAAAAAAAATCTTCTGCAGATGAACATGAAGTTGAGGAACAAAAAAAATTAATGGGCAAGATTTCTAAAATGGATGTTTGCCCTGTTTGTAAAAGCAGAATTACTGAAGCTCATATGCACAAAATAAATAGTGTTTCTTTACCAAGAATAAATTTTCTTCAGAAAGAAATTGAGAATTCAGATAAGGAACTTTCTGAAATTTACACAAAACAAGGAATTTTAGCCCAAGATATTGAACATATTGAATCTGAAATTTCAAAAAGAAATTTAGATATTATAAAACTTTTAAATATTGAAGAAAAGAAAAACCAGATTAAAGAACTTCAAAGAAACATAGAAAAAATCCAAGCAGAAATTTTAGGGCTTGAAAAAATTCAAAAGAGTTTTGAAAATAAATTCAATGAATTTTCAAATGTTGAGCAAAAATATGAAACAGTGCGGATTGAAGTTGAAGAAATTTCCTTGCGAACACAAGAAAATGTTGATTCTGAAATTTCTTTTAAAAAAAGAGAATTTGAACGTTCAAAGATTTCTTTAAAACAATATTTTAGAACTGAAAAAGATTTGAAGGAAGATCTTTCTGAAATTAAAAAGTCTTTAGATAATAAAAAATCAATCCTTGAAACAAAAAGAAAACAAGAAGAAGAATTAAGAAAAAAGTTCCAAAAACTTATTTCAGAAAGAGAATCTTTACAAAAAAAAGTTCATGAAAATCAATTGCAGATTTTATCAGAGCAAAATAAGATTCATAATTTTGAACAAGAAGCAAATAATTTCAAAATTGACAAAGCAAGATTTGGTGCAGTAGTTGAAAGTTTAGAAACAGAGTCACTTGAATTTTCAGGAATTGAAATAATTCATGCAAATAAAGAAATTCTCATTCAGAGATTAACAAAAACACAAGAAATTCTTTCAAGAATTGGTTCTGTAAATTTGCGTTCACTTGAAGTTTATGATGAAGTTAAAAAAGAATATGAATCTGTGCAACAAAAAGTAGAAATTATCACAAAAGAAAAAAAAGGAGTTTTAAAAATTATTTCTGCAATTGATATTAAAAAGAAAAAAACTTTTTTGAAAACACTCACGTCTTTAAATGAAATCTTTTCAAGAAACTTTAGCCAATTAAGCACAAAAGGCCAGGTTTCTCTTGAACTTGAAAACAGAAAAGAGCCTTTTGAAGGGGGGGTAAATATTTTAGTTAAAACAGGGCATGGCAAATATTTTGATGCTACTTCTTTATCAGGCGGGGAGCAAACTTTGGTTGCACTTTCTTTGATTTTTGCAATTCAAGAATTAAATCCCTATTGCTTTTACATTCTTGATGAAATTGATGCAGCCCTTGATAAGCAAAACTCTGAACGCCTTGCAGGGCTTTTAAAAAAATACATGCAAGAAGGCCAATATATTGTAATTAGTCACAATGATGAAATAATTACAAAAGCAACAAACCTTTACGGAGTTTCCATGCATGATGGAATAAGTAAAGTAATTTCTCTTAAAGTGTAAATAACATCATGCTTGCGATTTTGCAAGAGGCATTTTAAAATCGCTGTTCAGAGGTTTGGGGAAAGTTGCAGAAAACCAGCAGGTTGTCTGCATATGCATGATGGAATAAGTAAGGTTATTTCTCTTAAAGTATAAATTAAGAAAGATTACTAGTTTGAAGATTTAAGAATTTAAAGCACTAAATTAAATTTCTACTAACATCAGGATTTTATGAACTTGTGAAACAAGTTGGGTGAGGCAACGAGTCGAACCATAAAATCTCTTGTTGTGTGTTCCAAACGAAATGAAGTGAAAGCCTACAAGGCGTGGCAAGAAATTATGAAATAATTTCGCAGAGTTTCTAATTCCCCATTAAATGAATTATAAAATCCCTTCATAGAAATACTGTATAGCCAACAGACATATGTCCTACCCTAAAATAATCTCTTAAAATCAA
>CAZTPM010000050.1:0-4177 GCA_964615065.1 Candidatus Woesearchaeota archaeon | reverse complement strand
GCGCAGAAACAAATGCTCCTGTTTATTTTATAACAACAGGAGAAAAAATAAATGATTTAGAAGAATTTAATCCAGAATCATTTTTATCACGGCTTTTAGGAATGGGGGACTTACAAACTTTAATTGAAAAAATAAAATCAGTTACTAATAAAAATGAACAAGAAAAAATCCAGAAAAAATTGCAAGAAGGAAAACTAAGTTTAGAAGATGTTATTGAGCAAGTTAAATCAATGAGTTCGCTGGGTGGTTTTGAAAAAATCAAAGGGATGATTCCTGGTTTAGGAAATGCAAAAATTCCTGAAAATATTTTAGATACTCAAGAAGAAAAAGTAAAAAAATGGGAACACATTATTAAATCAATGACCAAAGAAGAAAAAGAAAATCCTGAAATTTTAAAAAAGCAAACTTCACGAATCTCAAGAATTGCAAAAGGCTCAGGGGTAAACGGCTCAGATGTTCGTTCTTTACTAAAACAATATGAAATGCTTCAAGAAATGATGAAAAGTGGAGCAGGAGACATGGACATGTCACAAGGATTTTCTCAAAAGCAAATGCAAAAGATGATGAAACACTTCGGAGGAAAAAAGCTTAAGCGTTTCAGATAATTTTTTGTGAACAACAAAAAGGTGAGGGAGAGGGGAAAATAAAATTCAGTGTAAAAAATTTAGGGGGAAATGAACAAAAAATAAAAATGATGGAGAAGTTTGGGAAGAGAAAAATTAGGAGATTTTAATGAACAATAAAATTCTCTTTGGGGTACATATATTTATTGTAATTTTAGTTTGGGCATCTCCTTTTCTTTTTAATTGGAAAATTTTAATGATGGCTATAATTATCCATCAAATCCACATATTTTTCTTTAAAGGATGTATTCTAACTAACTTACAATTTAAGGAAAAAGCAAAAGAAATGACCATATATACTTTTGTAATGGAAAAAATGAAAATAAAGACGAACAGAAAAAAAATGAAATTTATAGCAAGCAAAATTATGCCAATTGTTTATCTTTTAATAATTATTATTTGGCAGATTATATTAAATAAAACTCCTTTAATTTTTTAAAATGCCCACAAAAGTAATATGCCAAGGTGCAGAAGCAAAAATTTACCTTAAAGACAATTGGATTACAAAAGACAGAATTTCAAAATCTTATAGACATCCTGAATTAGATAAACAAATAAGAAAAAGACGAACAAAATCAGAAACAAAACTTTTAACAAAAGCATCTTTAATAATTAATTCCCCTGTTCCTGAAAATTTAAAAGAATTGGACAAAATTAAAATGCCTTTTATTCAAGGAAAAAAACTTTCTGAATATTTAGATAAATTTCCAATTAAGGAACAAAAAGAAATTATGAAAAAACTCGGAGAATCAATTGCAAAACTTCACAAAGAAGACATTATTCACGGGGACTTAACAACATCAAACATGATTTACACCTCCACTAAAAAAAAGGGGGGTGGTGAAAGAACCAAGAAGGTTTTTCTTATCGACTTCGGTCTCGGCTTCATAAGCAATAAATTTGAAGACAAAGCAGTTGACATTCATTTATTTAGACAAGCACTTGAAGCAAAACATTTTCAAAACTGGAAAAAACTTTTTGCTGAATTTTTAAAAGCATATAAAAAATTCCCAGATTCTAAAATTATTCTTGAAAGATTAAAAGATGTTGAGAAAAGAGGAAGATATAAACATTAACTTTCCATTCAAAAAAATTTAGGTTTCAATTACACGCGATTTCACAGGAGACATTTCGAAATCGGATTCCGCAATTTGAGGAAGTTCTTTAAGACCTACTTGGTCAAAAGAAACCAAGGGTTTCTTTTATAGCCCCACCAGGATTCGTAACCCGGGAAATATGAGGTGTAGGAATTTGGTCGTCGGTAGTAGGGAAGATGTTTAATCCCTTGCTTTTTCCTCGACGGTGAATTGTTACTTCCGAACCAATTTCTTTCTTTTTTGTTTTATTATTTTTTAACATTTTACAGCAAAATAAAAGCTTACTGATATTTAAATGTTTACTGAAAAGTTATTGGTTTTCTGATTTTTTCAATTTAAACGAGATAGAATCTCTTTGTATTATCAATCCTATTCATATCCTGAATATATTTTTAAGAATTTTCCCTAAAAATGATTCTTTATCACTGGTCCCAATAACTCCTCCAGTTATCGAAGCTGAATCTCCTCCAGAATCTTCTCCTTCACTTGAACTTTCAGCAGTTGCTTCATCCGAGCTTTCAGAATTATCTACAGAATCAGAAGGACCACTATCATCTTCATGCACAACACCATCACCAGGACTTACTACCCCCACAATTCCGTCTGGCCCTGGAGCAACATCATCATTTACATTATTCCCATTTCCACCATCACTATCATCAGTTACTGGTCCATTATTCACAGTTATATCAGCTTTATCTATTGTATTAATAGAATCATCTATAACATCAATTTGTTGTTTTATATCATCTGCTTTTGCAGTGTCTGGTTTTATATCATCTGATTTTTTATCAGCATCATCTGCAATTTGATTAATCTGGTCATTTGTAATGATATCCGTGTTTCCATCATCATCTATTACCACTTTATCTCCATTTTTTATTCTTTCAGCATTAATCTTGGACATAATCAAACTGCAAGATTCTTTATCATAAACCCCTAATTTTGCACACTCTTCAGGAACTCCTTCTTTGGTTATATCATCATTCTTGCAATTCTCCTCTCCTTCTTCACACATATCATCACCTACTTGATTAACCTTAGGTTTATTTACTGTAATATTTTTTTCTTTCATAATCTTTTTACATTCTTCAACATCTAACCCAATACATTCTTTAGGCATATTTATTCCAATTCCCTGTTCTTGTCTTTGTTCTTCTAATAATTTTCCACATTCTTCTGGTGTTGAAACATTTGCTTCTTGACATATTCTTGGAATAGCATCTTGTAATTCATTTTGTATAATCCCTCCATTCAAAATTTCTTCACATTCTTCAGGAGAAACTGGAGTTCCACCCCTTATACATTGTTGAGGAATATCAGGGTTATATTTTGGTGGAGGGAGCATAATTCCAAATTTCTTTATTAATGCTTCATCACACCCCATATCCCTTACAAAATTAGTTCTACTGCTATCACTAAAACATTCATCAGGAATTTCATCAGCATTTATTCCCAAACCTTCTAAATACTCTCTTTCTCCCTCTATGCTAATATCAGAAACTTCTGCATACAAAAGTTTAGCACATTTATGAAAATCATAAGTTCCAGATTCTTGACATTCTGAAGGCATTTTCTCTTTTATAAAAACTGCTTCACATTCTTCATTTGAATATACTTGCCCCTGGCATTTTTGAGGAAGTTTTAATTTTTCACATGCTTCAGGAGTTAAAGCTCCTGCATCAATACATTCTTGCGGAAGGTTTTGATTTAAAGTAAAACTTTCACATTCTTCTTTTGTATAACAACCAGCATCTTTACAAGGACGAGGAAGATTAACAATTTCATCACATGCTTCAATATCATAAACTCCTTGTTCTTTGCATTCACCAGACATTAATTTAAATTCTTCATCAGAAGGTTTTGATTTTTCTTTCATAATCTTCTCACATTCTTCTGGAGAAATTGGTTGCCCATTTTTAATACACCCTTGAGGAATTTTATCTTCATTAACAAGCTTTTTTCCACAAGCTTCGCCATCTAAAACTTGACCGTTTTCCATACATTCTGAATCAGGTTTATACAAAGTAATAATAAACTTTTTGCATTCTTCTCCGTCTTTAATTCCAGCTTCTGTGCATTCTGCCGGAACATATTTGTTTAAAATCTCTTGCTCATAATCTTCTCTTTCATTCGTTTGAACCTCTCTAAACATACCAATTTCCTTACATGCAGATTCATCGTTCTGAAATTCACACCTTACTGCTAATGCTTTAAATTTTTCACATTTGACTTTTTCACTTGTTAAAGAAATTCCATCACAATCAGAGTTTTTTGGGTTATTCATAGTAATCTCTATCTGTTTTTTCATTTCCTCTGAATCTTGTTTTTTGACTTCTTCTATTTTATTATTTACTTCATCCTCGAGCCAATCAGGAACATTATCTTGACACTTTTCATCTTTTAACATTAAATCATAATCTTGTTTAGCAAGCTCTTCACAATATTCAAGAATTT
>CAZTPM010000049.1:0-4320 GCA_964615065.1 Candidatus Woesearchaeota archaeon | reverse complement strand
ATGAAAAAGCAGAAATAAAAGAGAATGATAAAATCAATACTAAACTTAAACAAAAAACAATCTTCAACTCTTTTTTCATATATTAATTAAAGGAAATAAGTTTATAAAAATTTATATTATAAATAAAACTAAATCACAACAAATTTAAACCATCCCCCCATTAAATCACCATGGATGAACAAAAATATTCTGGACAAGCATATAATGATTCAAATCTAAAAATAAGAGACCTTGAAGAAAAACAAAGAATTCTCAAAGACAGAATTCTTTTAATTGGCCAAAACCTAATCGATACAAAAGAAAAAACAACACAAGATATTTTAGAAATAAAAAAAGATATTGAGATTTTAAAACAACACGCAGAAAGAACAAAAATATTTCTAGAAACAGCATCAAAAGAATTTTCAAAGTTTGCAAAAAAAGAAGATTTAGAAATTTTGTCAAAACAAGCAAGAATGTTTCAGCCTTTAGAGTTTATTGAAAAACCAGAACGATAATAACAATTTTTATAAATCTCTTTAACTTAAAAAGAAAATGGGTGCATTAGATTTAATAACACAAATGAAACACCAAGGTGTGTCTGATCAAGAAATCATGACTGCCTTAAGAGAACAAGGAATATCCCCAAAAGAAATAAACGAAGGCTTTGCACAATCAAAAATAAAAAATGCTGTTTCAAATCCTCAAAATAAGGAAATTATTGAAGAAGATCTTATGGAGACTCCCCCCACATCCCGCCATCCAAACCCCTCTCAAAATATATATACCCCCCAAACACAAGAAATTCAAGAACCAAACACCTATGTTCCTACACCTCAACAAGAACCTTATGCACCAACCTTTCAACCTCAAGAAGAATCTTATCTTCCTACCCCACAACCTCAAGAAGAATACTATCCACAAGAAAATTACAATGAAGGATATGAAGATTATAATTCAGAAGCAAGCACAGACACAACAATTGAAATCTCTGAACAAATTTTTGAAGAAAAAATAAAAAAAACATCAAAAAAAGTAACAGAACTAAATGAATTTAAAAATTTAGCAGAAACAAAAATAGAAAACATTTCCCAAAGATTAAAAAGAATTGAAACAATAATTGATAAACTTCAAATATCTATACTTGATAAAATTGGTTCATATGGAGAAAATCTTGGTAGTATAAAAAAAGAAATGTCTATGATGCAGGATTCTTTTGGAAAACTTGTAGGTTCTGCAATAAGAAAAAAAGAGCATCCAACAAAAAAGAAAACTCATACAATGACTCATCCTAAGAAAAAGTAGAAATCTAAGAACAAAAAAATAAGACATAGGAAGATTATAAGAAAAAATTAACCATAATAAAATATTTTAAAACACAATTCTTCCAACAATTAATTTCTAAATACAACCCATGATAAAATCCTTTTCTAAAACTCATTCTTTAAAAATTTTATTTATACTTCCACTCACCAAAAAAAACCTAATAAAAACTCTAAAAATCTCTTTTAAGAACCAATTCAAAAACATAAACACCCTTATAAAAAACCCTAAAAAAAATATTCTTTAAAATCTTCTTAATTTCTCAACCCAAAATTTATTCTTTTCCACCTTTTCCAATTTGATCCAAAACCCTCATAAAACCAGAACTTGTGTCTTGGCTCTTCTCTTTTTTAGGAATAGAAGCACCAATAACAACAGCAATTAAAACAATAATAACTATCAATGGAATCCAATCAGGCCAATATACTCTCCCTAACCAACCAGAAGTGCTCCAACCAATTGCACCTGATGACTGAACAAGAACTGTAATGAAAATAACCGCAGCTATTCCAAAGAAAGTATATGTCATCCAAGTTTTTTGAGTTGCAAAAAGACCTAAAAGAATAATTGCAATTAATAAAACAGCCAAACCAACACCCAATCTAGGGAATACTTCTGAAAAAAATCTCGGTACAAAATCAAATTGCAAAGACATCAAAGAAACTGCTAATGAAATAACCGCGTCAATTGTTCTGTTTGGTTTCTCTTTTGTTCCAAAAATATTTATTTTTGCAAGCAACCCAAACACCAATGCAAAAATCAAAAGAAAAGGCAACAAATAACTAAACATACCCATTTGTTCCCATTGAGATAATATACTTCCGATTGCTCCACCATAATACCCATAAGAAGCTAATGGAATAATTCCCTCTAACATATAACTCCTTATCAAACATTATTTATAAATATTCTTATTCTAAATTCACATCTAATTTTTAGAAAGAAAAACAAATATCTTTAATTTTAATTTCAAAAACAAAATCAGAAAAAACTAAAAAGCCATATTCATTTCCAAAAAGTCATTAAAAAATCTAGCAAAACAATTTCTAAAAAACAAACATAATTATTCAAATTATTCGATAACCAAATCTAAAGAATTCCCTTTTAAAAAATCCTTTTAAAAAATCCTTTCAAAAAATAATCCAATCTAAAACCCTTTCAAAAAAAGACTCTCTTAAAATAGTTCCCCACTTAAAAACATTTCAAACAACCAAAAACCATATCAAAAAATTAACTACTTTTTTGAGCCCTTCAAAACAAGAGCAATAGCAGCAGCAATAACAATAACAAATAAGAAATTTGTCCAAAAACTCCCACTCCAACTTTGATGAAACAAAAAGTCAATTAGGCCTGGGAAAATTCCTGTTATACTTAATAAAAAAATAACAACTGATAAAATAATAACAACTGCAATCACCCCCTTAAGTCCTTTTGAAAAATTTGTAAATTTCAAACCTTCTTCTCCTGCAATAAATCCCCAAAGCAATAAAACCACAAAAACAACAACAAGTGAAACAGTCAAAAAAAGGATTAAATTTGCGACAACTAATTTTGGAAAAACAGCACCAACAAAAATTAAACCAAGGACAAAAGACAAAAGAGCATTTAATTGTTTGTTTTCTCCTAAAACTTTTGTTTTTTCAAGGATTGCAAAAGCTATAAAAAAGATTAATAAAAATGGTAAAACAAAATCTGTAAAAAGCCAATGTTGTAAAAATGTCTCAGTTGCCATAATTTAATTTGGTAAAGATTATTTAAATATGTTTCTACATTTTAATGTTGCATTTTCAAACACTTATGAATTATAACTAACACTACACAAAATAATTAATCCAAAACACCAAAAGAAACCATTTTATTAAACACTTACAATAAAACCCCCAATACTATAAAAAAATATATGCTATTAAACTGACTTTGCCCAGAAAGGATTTTTACTCATAAAATTTTGATAATTTTTTGAAATTTACCTTAAAAATTTTAGAACTCCGAACACCATAATTAAAACCAAAAAAATTTAATATACTAATTTAAATTAAGTCCTCGGGAATTTCTTCAAAATCTGAATCAGGACTTGGCAAGGCAGCATTGTTTATAATGAAAATATCACTAATTGCTTTTACAAACTGATGGGGAATTATAACTCCTTTTGCACCCCCGATTAAAGACATAACAGTTCCACTAACTTTTATTTTCCATCCATCAACTTTATTTTCAGACAAATTTGCTTCTTCGACTTCCCCAAAAAAATCACCTGCATCAGTATAAACCTTGCTTCCTAAAACCTCTGTTATTTTTTTTATTCTCATATTAAAAAATAACATATATTCTTTAAATAGTTTTCCGTTATTTGGACTATATTTTAATTTTATATTTTTTCTAAACAAATATCAGTTATATTCAGAGTTTTAATTTTTAGATGAATATTATAACTATTCAAATAGAATTAAGAGCAGGTTTTCAACAATAGTCAAATTTAGTGGGCCCCCTAAAAATTAAGAAAAAATTAATTCTTAATATAACCCAAACACAACAAACTTTATAAAAAATCTATTCTTCTCCAAAGCATGTTAAATTCAAAAGAGATTGCTTCAATTATTGCAATAACGATTATCCTTGGTTTTACGATTAGTTTACTAACTTCAACAACAGCTTTTCTTTATGCTGTGGCCTCAATTTTAATTATCACTTTGCTAAACATCTTTATAAAAAAAGCAACAAGTTCTTATTTTGATTCTGAAATTGAAATAAAAATTTGGGAAATAAAAAAATATGGTTTCAAACCACACAGCACTTTTAAAAAAACTTTCCCAGCAGGAGCATTTTTTCCAATAATAATTACAGCAGTTTCAGCAGGGCTAATAAATTGGTTTGCCTGCTTAACTTTTGATGTAAAAGCAAAAATTCACAGAGCAGCAAAAAGACACGGCTTTTATTCTTTTACAGAAATGACCGAATACCATATTGGATTAATTGCTGCATCTGGAATTTTCCTAAACATAATCCTTGCAATTTTGG
>CAZTPM010000048.1:0-4524 GCA_964615065.1 Candidatus Woesearchaeota archaeon | reverse complement strand
CTTGGGATTTTTCCAGATAAAATTCTTGTTGATGCTCCTTGTTCTGGTGAAGGAACTTTACGAAGTTCGTATCAAACTTATTTAATGTGGAATGAAAAAACAATTAAACGACTTTCGAAGATTCGGAAACGACTTGTTGAATCTGCAATTGAAATTTTGAAATCTGGCGGGGAAATGATTTATTCAACTTGCACACATGCTCCTGAAGAAAATGAAGAAGTTGTGAATTGGGTTTTAGAAAATTTCCCAGAAATGAAATTACAAAAAATTGAACTTCCAATTAAAACTCGGCCTGGTTTAACAAAATGGAAAGATAAAAAATTTTTGCCTGAATTAAAAAAATGTGTAAGAGTTTATCCTCATGATAATAACACAGAAGGATTTTTTGTTGCAAAGTTTAGGAAGGAAAAATGAAAGAAGAAAGTCTTGGGGGTTATCTTTTTATTGATGGAAAGAGGATTGATTTTGAAAAGATAATTTTAAATAAAATAGATTTTAAAAGAGAAACAGGTGCATTAAGAATTAGAGTTACTTCAAACGAAATAGATATAGATTTTTTAGAGGAAAAAGAACCAACTAAAGAGCAGTTAAATACAATAGAAAAATTAAAAAAAGAAAATAACAAAAAACTTGTTTTTGAAATAATGGATAAAAATAATTTTCCTCTAAAAAGGTATGGTGGATTTAATAAAAAAATCTCTGAGATGAGACAGCAATTAAAATATTTTTATGATGAAATTAATTTAAAATGCCAATAAAAGTTTTTAATAAAAAAGAAAAAGAACAAATTTTGAAATCTCTTAGTGAGCAATTTGGGATTAAGGAAATTCCTGGACTTGTTTTGCAAAGAGGAGAAGGGCGATTGTTTTTGTTTCAAGGAAATTTTAGTCCAAGTCAATTTGTTGAATTTGAAACAAAGCTTTGGTTAGAAAGAGCAGGTGTTTATTTTGGGAAAATCGAAAAAGACGGAATTAGGTTAAGTATTGAAGGAACGCAGATTTTGAAAGAACAGATTTCTAAAAACTTATTTGAATTAAATGAAGAGCAAGCTGAAAAATGGATGACTGGTGAAGAGCTTTTGATTAAAACAGGACAAAAAGGTTTTATTATTATGAAATGTGGTGAAGATTTTCTTGGAACAGGAAAAGCATCTGAAGAAAAAATTGGAAATTATATTCCAAAAAACAGAAGATTAAAAAGTCGGGATGTTGTTAGGTGAATATGAAAAAACTTCCAATGAAATTTAATGCAGGGCTTAAGAAATATGAGCCAGAACTTCCAGCAAGGAAAACAAACGAGAAACTGAAAGTTGAGTTTGATTGGAAATGGTTGATTTTTCCTTTGTTAATTTTAATAGTGTTTATAATTTTTCTGATTAAAGTGGCTTAATAAAAACTCCCTCAAAAATTTCCCCTTTTAATGGAAAAGAAGATCCTTCTTTTGAAGTTATTTCTGAAAAGTTTTCTTTTTGCATTAAAGTTTTTATTTCATCTTGAGAAATTCCATGATTTTTTCTTGTTGGTTCTCTAATGTAAACCATGCCTTTTGGTTTTAGGAAATTTTTTATAATTTTGACAGCTTTTTCTTTTTGATAAATGTCATGCAAAACATAATTAATTATTATAGAATCAAAATAATTCTTTTTTTCAAAATTTAGAATATCCCCTACAATAAATTCAATATTCTTGAATTTTCTTAAATTTTTTCTTGCTTTTGTAATATTTTCTTTTGAGAAATCAATACAAGTTAATTTTCCTTTTGGAATTTTTTGAATAAGAAATCTTGATAAGTTTCCAATTCCGCTTCCGATTTCAAGAACTTTGTTGTTTTCTTTTAAACCTAAACAATTAGAGTAATTTCTATAATTTGAATAAGCTAAATATTTTACAAGATAATTATCTAATTTTTCCAAAAAAGAATCAGGGAGAAGGTTTTTTATTATCAATTAATCCTTTATCAACCATAATTGCTTCTTCGCCTTCGCCAACTTTTTTTTCAAGTCCAACATCTTTTGGATTAACTTGTTCTCCAACAATTAAATAAAATCCTCCATAATCAGAAATACTTGGGCAAGCACAAGATACACACATATTTTCTTTAGGTGTTAAATCATAAATTGCAGGACAAGTTACACAAGCACACATATTTTCTTCAGGAGTTAAATTTCTAATTTGATATTTTTGAGTTTCCATATTAAACTAAGATTTCAAGAATACATAAATATAACTTGCATTTTTTACACAAAAACTAAAGAATATCCAATAAATCTTTTAATAAATAAGTATTTAAACTTTGAAGAATAATTAGAATTATGGAACTTGGAAAAAAAGACATGGAAATGCTTTCATATCTTTACCATAGTGGAAGAGAACCGATAAGTAAAATTGCAAAAGAATGTAAATTGTCAAGAGAGCAAGTAAATTACAAGTTAGGGAAATTTCAAGAATCAGGTTTGATAAAAGGATTTGTAACTTTTTTTAATTATCCTTCGCTTGGTTATAATCTTTGGGTAACTCTTTTAATAAAATCAAAAGAAAAACCAGATATTTCAAAAATTCAAAATGTAATTCATTCTTCAGAAATAATCGGTTATTGGGATTATTTTATTTCTTTTGTTGCGAAAAACGAAAGTGATTTGAAAGAAACTATTCACAAAATTTTAGAGGAAAACAAAAATTCAATTTCAGAACACAAATTAATAAAACCATATTTTACAGAAATGTTTCCTTTGAAATTTATTGATAACAAAAGAACTTTTAATTTTTTAGAAGATTCTGAAAAGCAAACTTTAACTAAACAAGATATTAAAATTCTTAATTTTTTAAAGAACAACGCAAGAATTAAAATAACTGACTTAGCGAATAAACTGAATATTTCTTCTGAATTAGCTTTGTATAAATTGAGAAACCTTCAAAAAAAGAAAGTTATTCTTGGGACAAAAGTTAATTTTGATATCACAAAACTTGGGTTTTTTTATTCAATGGTTTCAATAGATTTGTTTTCTTTTCCAAAAGAACTTGAAGAAAAAATAAAGTCGTTTGCAAAATCAAGTAAGTTTGTGAACTCTCTAATTCTTTCTTTTGATTCACCACAAATCATGATTCAGATTTTTAATAAAACACAAGAAGAACTTCTTTTTACAATTTCAAAAATAAAGAAAATTCTTGAAGGAAATATAAAGAAATTTGATTTAATGTTTTTACAACAAGAAAAAGAAATAAATACTCTTCCGAGTTTGGAATAAAATGAACCCACAAAAAATACTCCAAGCAGGGAAGATTGCATCGCAGGTTAGAGATTACATAAAGCCACAGATTAAGAAGGGCATGTTGCTTTTAGAACTTGCAGAGAAAATAGAGAACAAAATAATTGAACTTGGCGGAAAGCCAGCTTTTCCAACAAATCTTGGAATAAATGACGTAACAGCACATTATACTCCTGCTTATAATGATGAAGCAAAAGCAAAAGGTTTGTTGAAAATTGATTTTGGTGTTTGTGTTGATGGTTGGCTTTCTGATACTGCTTTTTCTGTTGATTTAGAAAATTCAGATGAAAATAAAAAATTAATTGAAGTTTCTGAAAAAGCTTTGAAAAACGCGATTGAAATTATTAATTCTGAAACAAGTTTGGGCGAGGTGGGGAAAGTTATTCAGGAAACAATTGAATCTCAGGGCTTGGTTCCTGTCGCAAATTTAACAGGTCATTCAATTGAACAATATGAATTGCATTCTGGAAAAACAATTCCAAATATTGCAAACAAAAATCCTGAAACTTTTGGAACAGGAATTTTTGCGATTGAACCTTTTGTAACAAAAGGAAACGGCAGAGTTTATGAAGGAAAACCTTCTGGGATTTATAGTTTGCACAGTGAGAAAAATCCGCGAACTCAAATTGCTCGTGAAGTTTTAGAATATGTCATAGAAAATTATAAAACACTTCCTTTTTGTTCTCGTTGGATTGTTAGGAAATTTGGAACCAAGGCTTTGTTCGGATTAAGAGAACTTGAAAAAATTAATGTTCTTCATCAATATCCTCAATTAATAGAATCTTCACACAATAATGTTGCACAATCAGAACATACTATTTTAATAGAAAAAGATAAAGTTGTTGTAACTACAGGTTAATTTCAAAAGAATTTATTACTTTTTCAATAAGTTTAGAAAACTCGCAAATATTATATGGTTTTTGGATATATGCAAAAGCACCATTTTCTATTGCCCTTTTGCTAATATATTCATCAGAACTGGAAACCAATAAAAAAGGTATTTTTTCAAATTCTTTCATTTTTGCGTATTCTGCGATTAGTTCACTTCCAGTATATCCTGGCATATTATTATCAGTGATTATTGCCTTAACATCTCCATTTGATTTAACAAGAATTTCATTTAATTTATTTTTAAGAGAGGTTCCATTTTTAAAAGTTTCAAAAGAATAATCAGGCAAACTATTTTTAAGAATTTCTTTTATTAAATCTCTCTGGTGTTCATCGTCCTCTGCAATTAATATTTTCTTCCTTGTATATTT
>CAZTPM010000047.1:0-4534 GCA_964615065.1 Candidatus Woesearchaeota archaeon | reverse complement strand
TATGGCGTTAAATCGGGGTTAACGTAAGGGGTGCCCCCTCGTGAGCTACAGAGACCAAATTACTAAAAATAGATTGTTTAAAAATTTTGAGGTTAAAAATTATTTCTTTAACATTTCTTGTTTCTTCTTTTCTTGTTGCTTAGCTTTCACTAAAAAACCTGCCATCTTATTTCTCAATTTTTTACTTGGCATTGTTCTTCCGAGAATTTTTTTGTTTCTTTCAAAATTATCTTTAAATTCAATGCCTTCTTCAATAAGTGAATAAGCAGACCTTCTTATTGATTTTGATTTTGTTTTTCCCATCTTAAAAGATTTGATTTGATGTTTTTAAAGATTTTTATTCTAATTTTCCTATTGCAGAAAGATTTTGAGCAGCTTCAAGAAATGTTTTTAATTTTTTTGCAGGTTCTGCCAATGAAATAACTATATAATGTAAGTTTAGTTCTGAAGCTTTTAAATGTGCTTTTACAATATCTGTTTCATTTATTCTTTTTTTATTATATGCAATTAATATTTCTGGCTTATTATTTACAAGAACTTTTAGAATAAGTTCACCTTTATTGAAATTTATTATATCTGTAATTTCAATAGATTTCGAAGATAAGAACTCTTTTACTTTTTCAAAAAACTTTTCATTTGTTTTTTTTGAAATTGTTTTCTTTTTTACTGGTTTTTCTTTTTTATTTATTGGTTTTTCAAAAATTTGCAAACCTTTTTCTTGTTTTTTTTCAATTGTTTTTTGAATCTTAGGTTTTTCAGAAATTTTTAAATCCTCTTCTGGTTCTGATAAAAATCTCCAATAAATTTCTTCTGCTTTTTTAAATGGAATTGCAAAATCTTTTATTGACCTTAGTGCAACTCGGATTGCTGGTTCTTGTTCAGTATCTTTAAGGAATTTTTTATTTTCTAATAAAGAATATGCTTCTTTTTCTTTTCTTCCTAAATATTGTGAGAATTTTTTCAAAGAAACTTCTTGTCCTGCAATAAAATAAAGGGGAGAACTTCCGACTCGCATAAAACTTATTTTTATTTTTTTTTCAGATAAAAGTTCAGATAAAAACGCAGATGCAAAAAGCATGCTCATTTCCATTTCTCTTGCAACATGCACAGGCAAGCTTGGGCCTCTTCTTCTTAAAATCGCAAGAATTTTTTCTTTTGTTGGAATTGTATTTTGTTGAGGCATTGTCTATAGAAAAATAAAGATATTATAAAGATTGTTATGTTTTCACCCAACCTACTTCATAATAAGTTACAGAACTTTCTTCGTCAACAATTGCAAGCAACAATTTTTTTCGCGTTGAATGTGCAACTCTGTTTTTTGCTGAAAACTCGTGCCAAGTTAATTTTTCTGATTCATTGTCAACAAACACAATCCATTTTGCATGTTTTGTTCCAGGTTTTGCCCCTTTTTCATAAACTCTAAAATCAGAACCAAATTTCAAAGCTGTTTTAACAACATAACCTTTTTTCCTAAGGTCTTTGAATACAATATATTTTATTTGAATTTTTTTGTCAATTCTTTTAAATTTTGTTAGAAGTTCTTCTTTTGTTAATATTTTATTTTTTGAAAAAATCTGCATTTTGTTTGTTTCTACTAAGAAAAGTGCTTCTGGTAAAGAATATCTTATTTTGTCTTCATCTTGTTCTCCGAAACTTGATTTTTTGCAAAGGGAATAAGCTTCAGCTACATTACTTGTTACAATGTTCCCTGAAAGATGAGAATTTATTTTTTCCATGTTTATTGTAATTAAAGATAATATTTAAAAGTTGGTCTTTTGGATTGTAGTAATTATATAAAAGTAACTTGACGAAAAGTTTATAAAGTCTAAAGTTGTGGAACTTTTATGGAAGTAAAAACAAAATATGTTGCACCAAACATAGGTTATTTTGAAATTGATAATGGAAAATCTGTTTATAGATTAATGGAAAAAATGACTAATCCTATGAATCAGGATAAACTTGCTGAATTTTCTGAAATAGAAAAAGAAAAAGGAAATCCGGTTCCAATGAATTCTATTCAGCATATTGAACTTTTTGATGATGCTGTTAAATCAGGAAATCCAAATTTATTGAATTTCTTGCAAAAAGGATTACAAAGACTCCCAAACACTTTGACAAGGGTTGTTTACAATCTTGCTGGAAAAGAAGATGAAACAATACATAATTATGGGACTTCTTATTCTTATTCAATAATTGGCGATATTGTTGGGAGGGATGGTTGGATAAAAAATATTAATAATGTTAATGCACTTGAATTGCTTTTGAAAACAAAAGATATTGAAAGATTAAATGAAATTTCTAAATCAATAAATAAAACTCCAATGTATTTGTGGAGATTGAATTCAAAACCACTTAAAAGACAAGAACATGTCGTGAGGTTCGTCGCCAGCTCTGGTAGGGTTAACCTCAATGCGAATGGGAGTTTCTTCAGCGAGAATCCTGCTTTTCTGGTAGAGAGAGTTAAATAAGATTTTTTTATAATGCTCGCATTTAAGTTGAACAAATGTTTTCGCGAAATTTTTTAAAGATGTTTTTATTTATTCTTTTGCCCAGAGAGATTTTCTTGCATGAGCAACAAGAAAGTCAGATGGACTACATGTCAATTAATTAGTGCATTATTGAGATTTATTTTAAGCCATAAAATTCAACAACAATTAGTAACTTTCCGGAAAGTGAAAATATGAAGTTGTGGTGCTTCCTTGAAATTATATTAATAATTTCTTGATTAGGAGTGAAATGGTTAGTTGGCTATCTTAAGTGTCGTGAGGTTCAACGCCAACTCTGATAGGATTAACCTTAATGCTAACAGGAATTTCTTCAACGAGAATCCTGCTTTTCTAATAGTGCATCTGGGCATTTGCTTATTTAGGATTTTTTATATTTCCTAACAAAAAATTATTAAAACCTGTTTTCTTTTGTTAATCTATGAAATATAATTTTAAAACTATTGAAAAAAAGTGGCAGAAAAAATGGGAAGAGAAAAAGGTTTTTGAAGTTAAAGAAAATTCAAAGAAGAAAAAGTTTTATGTTCTTGAAATGTTTCCTTATCCATCAGGTTCTGGTTTACATATGGGCCATGCTTGGAATTATTCAATTGGAGATATTCTAGCTCGTTTTAAAATTATGAAAGGGTTTAATGTTTTGCATCCAATGGGTTATGATGCACTTGGTTTACCTGCTGAAAATGCTGCAATAAAAGACAAGATTCATCCTGAAGATTATACTAAAAAATCAACTGCGAACTTCATGAAGCAACAAAAACTTCTTGGTTTGAGTTATGATTGGTCAAGATTAGTGAACACTTCAAAGCCAGATTATTATACTTGGGATCAATGGATTTTTTTAAAAATGTTTGAAAAAGGTTTAGCTTATAGGAAAAAAGCTTCTGTAAATTGGTGTTCTTCATGCAAAACTGTTTTAGCGAACGAGCAAGCGCAAACAGGAAAATGTGAAAGATGTGGGACAGAAGTTGAGACAAAGCATTTAGAACAATGGTTCTTGAAAATAACAGATTATGCTGAAGAACTTTTAGATGAAATTGATAATTTAGATTGGCCTTTTAGAACAAAAGCAATGCAGAAAAATTGGATTGGTCGAAGTGAAGGAACTGAAATTGATTTTGAAATTGATAAAGAAAAGTTCCCAATTTTCACAACACGGCCAGATACAATTTATGGTGTTACATTTATGGTGATTTCTGCACAGCATCCTAAGTTAATGGAACTTGTTACAAAAGAGCAAGAAAAAGAAGTTGAGAATTTTTTGAAGAAATTGAAATCTGTTTCTCAAAAGTCAATGAAAGAAGTTGAAGCTTTTGATAAAGAAGGTGTTTTCACAGGTTCTTATGCGATTAATCCTATTACAAAAAACAAAGTTCCTGTTTATGCTGGAAATTTTGTTGTTGCTGATTATGGTTCTGGAATGGTTATGGCTGTTCCTGCGCACGATCAAAGAGATTTTGAATTTGCTAAGAAATATGGGATTAAAATTAATCAGGTTATTCAAGGAAAAATTTCAAATGAAAGAGCTTATACAGGCAAAGGGATTTTGATTAATTCTCCTCAATTTAATGGAATGGAAAATGAAAAAGCTAAGCAAGAAATTACAAAATATTTGATTGATAAAAAACTTGGAAGAAAAGTTGTGCAGTTTAAACTTCGTGACTGGTTAATTTCGCGTCAGCGTTATTGGGGAACTCCTATTCCTGTTGTTTATTGTGATAAATGTGGAATTGTTCCAATTCCTGAAAAAGATTTACCTGTAAAGTTACCAAAGAATGTTAAGTTTGGAAAAGGAAATCCGTTAGAAACTGCTGAATCCTGGATAAATACAAAATGTCCAAAATGTAAAGCTAAAGCTCGAAGAGAAATAGATACAATGGATACTTTTGTAAATTCATCTTGGTATTTTTTAAGATATTGCGATCCTAAAAATTCTAAAAATATTTTTGATAAAAAGAAAGTGGATTATTGGTGTCCAATTGATGTTTATATTGGTGGTGCAGAGCATGCTTGCATGCATTTAATTTATACAA
>CAZTPM010000046.1:0-4557 GCA_964615065.1 Candidatus Woesearchaeota archaeon | reverse complement strand
CCTGCACGAACTTTGCTTGGAACTCCAGAAGTCATCTTTTGCAAAATATCAATTCTTTTTCCTTCAAGTAATCCAATTGTGGCTTCTTTTCTGTCCATAACCAATAATCCAAAAACTTCTGTAACTTCCAGCATTGCTTTTAAAGATTCTAAAACAAATTCTTTATCACATCTATACAATCTTATTTTCAAAGGCATTGGAGGCTCAATTTCCCACAACTGTAAATCACTTTGTCCTTCTGTTTTTGAAATGTTCCCGCAAAAAATTGCCATTCCATTTTCAGGTGTTTTTTTAAAAGTTTTTAAATGGCGAACAATTTTTTCAAGAGCATCTGTGACATTTTTTCGTGTTGAGGTTGACTTAATATTTTTTGCTGTTGATTTTTCAGCTTCAAGTTGCCTTTGAACAGAATTTACATCATATCCTGCTGGAATGTAAACTGTGATTAATTCAGTATGTCTTCCCTTGTGCTTTTCAAGTTCTTCAAGAACATCTTCAAGTTCATATTTTGTTAAGGTTGTCATAAGAATTCAACTCCAAATTTACCTTCTTTTATTTCCTTCGCATTTGCAACATTCTTAAAATCATTTAACATTTCTTTTAATTGTTCATAAACTTTTTTTTCTAAACTCACAATGCATTCAGCATTCATTGGTTTTTGTGCTTTTGTTTTTTCTTGACGAATTTTTGAAAGAAGTTCTATAAATAAATTTCCTTTTTCTGATTTTTCGTTAATTTCTATTTTTGGGAATCCTGTTAAATGAATTGAAATTTCTTTTTCAAATTTTTTAAAATAAGTTTGATAAAGTTCTTCAGATAAGAAACAAGTAATTGGTGCCATCATTTTTAATACTGCGAGTAAAGAATGATACAAAACATATTGAGCAGATTCTTTTCCTTTTTGGTTGTTATAAATTCTTTTTTTAATTATTTCAAGATAATTATCACATAGGTCATGCCAGAAGAAATCTTCAGCAATTCTTTTTGCAGAGGGAATATTATAATCTAAGTATTGTTTTTTAACTTCTTCAACAACTTCTTTTGTTTTTTGTAACATATATTTATCAATCTCCTCTAAAATAGGTTTTTTATTTGAGTAATCTTTTAAATTCATGAAAACAAATTTTGAAGCGTTTTGTAATTTTGTTAAAAACTTTTTCCCTGCAATCAATTCTTGTTCTTTGAAGGGGAGGTCGTTTCCTAAACTCGCTGTTCCCACCCAATATCTAAAGGCGTCTACATTATATTTTTCAATCAATTCATCTGCCCAAATAGCATTTCCTTTACTTTTGTGCATCCCTTTTCCTTTTGAATCTAAAATATATGTTCCAATCATAACTTTTTCCCAGGGAATTCTGTTGAATAATAAATGACTTTTTAATATTGTGTAAAAAGCCCAAGTTCGAATAATGTCATGGCTTTGTGGTCTAAGAGACATAGGAGCAATTTTTTCATATTGTTTTGGATTTTCTAACCATTTGCAAGCAATTTCTGGGCTGTTGGAAGAAGTCATCCAAGTGTCTAAAACATCTTTTTCAGGAACAGCTTTTTTCCCACATTTAGGACATTTTTTTTCAGTTTCAATTGGATCAATAGGAAGTTCGTTTTCTTTTGGGAAAATAGTTTTTTTACAAGATTTACAATACCAAACAGGAATAGGGACGCCATAATATCTTTGCCTTGAAATAATCCAATCCCATTTAAGATTTTCTGTCCAGTTTTCAAATCTTTTTCTCATAAAATCCGGTATCCATTTTATTTCTTTGCCCCTTTTTATTAAATCTTTTTTATATTTTAGGGTTTTTACAAACCATTGTTTTGTGATTAAATATTCCACAGGAGTATTGCATCTCCAACAACTTCCAACAGTTTGTTGTAAATCTTCTTGTTTTGTCAGAATGTTTTTCTCCTGTAATTTTTTAATAATTTTTTCCCGAGCTTCCTTTAATTTCATTCCATTGTATTCTTTTGCTAATTTATTTAAGGTTCCATCTTTGTTTAAAATATTTTTTAAATCTAAATTATACTTTTTCCACCATTCTATGTCTGTGTTATCCCCAAATGTGCAAATCATAACAATTCCTGTGCCAAAACTTTTGTCAACTTTTTCATCTTCTCTGATTTTTACTTTTTGATTAAATAAAGGGATTGTTACTTCTTTTCCAATTAATTTTTTGTATCTTTCGTCTTTTGGATTTACAAAAATGCCAACGCAAGCAGGTAAAAATTCTGGTCTTGTTGTTGCAATACTTATTTTTTCTTTTGAGCCCACAATATTAAAATCAAGATAATTTAATTTTGTTGTTCTTTCTAAATCTTCAACTTCTGCCTGAGCTAATGCAGTTTCGTGATGCGGGCACCAAATTGTTGGTTCTTTAGCATTATAACAATCCCCTTTTTCAACTAATTTTAAAAAAGACATTTGTGCAACTTTTTGAGCTTCTGGGGAAATTGTTGTATAAAGTAAATCCCAATCATAACTATGTCCAAGTTTTTTGAAAACGTTTTTAGAATAATCTTCTTCTACTTTTTTTGATTCTTTTAAACATAACTTTCTAAATTCTGCTCTGTTTATTTTGTTTTTGTCAATTTTTAATTTTTCTTCTACATATTTTTCTGTCGGTAATCCATTATCATCAAAACATGGGGCAAAATACACATTAAACCCAAGCATTCTCATAGCTCTTGCTATTATTTCAAATTGAGTGTAATGTAAAGCATGCCCTATATGCAAATGTCCTGAACTTGCATATGGTGGTGGTGTATCAATTGAAAAAATCTTTTTTTTTGAATTTAAATTAAATTTGTAGATTTTTTCTTTTTCCCAGAAAGCTTTCCATTTTTCCTCTATTTCTTTGAAGTTCAGATTATTTTTTTCCATAAATTAATACACTCAAGAAACTTTTAAAAACTATCTATATTTCTTTAGAATATGGCAAACACAGGAATAAATATTCCGTCAGGTTTTGGCGGGTTGATGAGGTTTGGTGAAGAATATTCAAGTAAATTTAATTTAAAACCAGCGCACGTTGTGCTATTTGTAATTTTAATTGTGTTGTTTAGAATTGCGTTGCCTTTTGTTTTTCCAATTTAAAATGTTTCCTGGAATTAATCCTAAAAAAATGCAATCTGTTATGAAGCAGATGGGAATTTCTCAGCAAGAGATTGACTCTGAACGAGTTGTGATTGAAAAGAGAGATGGTTCTAAAATTGTAATTGAAAATCCTTGTGTTACAAAAGTTAAAATGCAAGGGCAGGAAACTTTCCAGATTGCAGGAGATATTTCAGAACAAAATGCAGAAGTTGGAATTTCTGAATCGGATATTGAAACAATTGTTGAAAAAATAGGTTGTACAAAAGAGCAAGCACAAGAAGCTTTAGAAAAAACAGGTGATTTAGCTGAAGCTATTTTGGAGATGAGTTGATAGGAAATTATTTAAATTAGATTAAATAAATTAATAATATAAAATGCCACGAGACCCTATTGGTATTAAGATACCAAATTATTTATTAGAAACTAAAAGTAGACCTAAAAAAAGTAGTAAGAGAATTTTGAGAATAAGAGATAAGCAAATTCTTTATCGTAGAGCAAAAAAGAAATGTGAATCTTGTGGGAGAAAAATAGATTTTGATGAAATGCATTCAGGCCACAAAAATGCTGCTTCAAAAGGGGGAAGTGCAACATTAAGGAATTCTGTTTGTATTTGTGCAAGATGTAATAAATTACAGGGAACTGATAGTTGGGTTACTTTTATGAAAAAGATGGGGAGATTCAATACTCGTTCAGTTACAAGTGGTAAAAAGAGAAAAGCCACAAAAAAGAAGATGGCTAAAAAGAGTTTAAGTCAAAATTATTGGGTAAATCCTCTAACTGGGAGAAAAGAGAAATCTAATCTTTTTAATCTTTAATTCTACCTTCCCAACACCACAAATAATATCAATACTAAAAGTGTAATTGTTTCATGGAAAAGTTTTTAGAACATCTTGAAGAATCTGGAAAAAAGATTTCAACAGCAGACCATTTACTTTATGTGACTTTTCCTTTGGTTAAAGAAAAAAGGCTTTTGCTTAAAATTCTTGAAGAAATAAATCAAGGTGTTATAAGTTGCTTGAATTCAATTCTTCAATATGAATATCTTTTCAAAAAAATAAAACTTTATTCTGAGCCAAAACAGAATTTTGAGGTTTTCAAACAAAAATGCGCACCAAGGTTTTCTATTACACAAAATGAAATAAAATCTATAGTTGAATTATTTGAGATTGTGAAAGCTCATAAAAAAAGTCCTTTTGAATTTGTGAGAGATGAAAAAATAGTTATTCTTTCAGACGACATGAAACAAAAAATAATAAATTTAGAGAAGGCAAAAGAGTTTTTAGCCTCAGCAAAGAGTGTTCTTGAAAAAACAAAAAAAGTTCTAAAAAGCAATTTTTCGCGATAAGTATAAAAAGCCGTTTATCTTAATCAAATATAGTTTTAAATTAGAAAATGGACGAAATAATTCAAGAAAAAATTAGTGCAGACCATCTTTTGTATGTTAGTCTCAAGTATACAAAAAC